>DASRYX010000670.1:0-10059 GCA_035686985.1 Planctomycetaceae bacterium
CCGCGGACATGTTCGGTGCCGTGGTCTCGATCTTCGCGCATCTGCCGAGCCGCGTTCGTCAGCGGTTGTATCCGTTGGTCGCCCGCAGTCTGAAACCCCGCGGCGTGATCGTGCTCGAAGCCTACACCCCGGCACAACTGACCCTTGGCACCGGCGGCCCGAAAGACGCCGACATGCTGCCGACGGCGGCGGATCTCGAAGCCGCCTTTCCGGAGTGTGAACCGTTCTTGTTGCGGGAAATCGAGCGGGAAGTCATCGAAGGCCGATATCACACGGGGAAGGCCGCGGTCGTGCAGTTCATCGCACGAAAGCGCGGCTGAACTTAGGTCGAGAGAAACGTTTCAGCCGCTCGTGCTAAAAAATGTCTAGACAACACTTGTCTCGACATGTATTATCGCTGCACGTGATTTGCCTCGAATTCAAGGCGCGCAAGGAATCGTCGATGGAAGCCCCCTCGGAATCGGTGGGCCTGGCTCGACCGGCTCGGTTGGCGGTGGGGTATACCGCGATGCTGGTCATCGCCGCCGCGTTGATCGCCCTGATCACGTGGTATGGCGGCGGCTTAGAAGCCCCCGTGCTCGAAACGGCCGTTACGACCGCGACGCACGCTGGACCATCCGCGCACATGCTTCCACGGGTGCTATTCGCGCTGGTCGCGGTGATTGGACTGGGGCGGATGCTCTCCCTGCTGCTCGCCAAGCTCGATCAGCCGCCGGTGATTGGCGAAGTTCTCGCGGGGATCCTGCTGGGTCCTTCCTTAATCGGTGCCGAGACCTCGGCGATGATTCTCCCCGCCGCGGCGGCACCGTATCTCGGCGTCCTCGCGCAACTGGGCGTGATTCTCTACATGTTCGTGATCGGCCTGGAACTCAATGCGGGACAACTCGCGTCGCGCGCCCATGCGACCGTCGCAATTTCTCATGCGAGCATCGTGCTCCCGTTTCTTCTGGGAACATTGCTCGCCCTGTGGCTCTATCCGCGATTGTCACATGCCGGCGTCTCGTTCACCGGGTTCGCGATGTTCTGCGGGGTGTCGATGGCGGTCACCGCCTTCCCGGTCCTGGCGCGGATTCTCAGCGACCGCGGCATCACTCGTACCGAACTGGGCGGGATCGCGCTGGCGTGTGCCGCCGCGGATGATGTCACCGCATGGTGTCTGCTCGCGTTTGTCGTGGGGATTGTGAACGCCTCGGTCGCCGGCGCAACGGTGACCCTTGGCCTTGCGGCGGCCTATCTGGCCCTGATGTATCTGGTGGTCCGCCCGCTCGCCATCATGTACCTGGGTGGACGCCCCGCACCGCTGGGAGCATCCAACCCCTCCGCGGAACCGTCCTCCGGGCTGATCACTGCCGTGCTGCTCGCCGTGCTGGTCTCGGCGCTGACGACGGAACTCATCGGCATCCACGCGATCTTCGGTGCGTTCCTGCTCGGCGCGATCATCCCGCATGACGCTCCCATCGCGAAGGTGTTCACCGAGAAAATGGGACCAATGGCGATGACGCTGCTGCTACCCGCGTTCTTCGCCTACACCGGCATGCGGACCGAGATCGGCCTCGTCTCCGGCGCGGAAGCATGGGTCATGGTCGCGGTGATCATCGCGGTGGCGACCCTCGGCAAGTTCGGCGGGACCTATGTTGCGGCCCGGTTCGCCGGACTGGATTCGAAGATGTCCGCCGCGTTGGGGATCCTGATGAACACCCGCGGCCTGATGGAACTGATCGTCCTCAACATCGGCCTCGACCTCGGCGTAATCTCGCCCAAGCTGTTCGCCATGCTGGTGCTGATGGCCCTCGTCACGACGATCGCCACCACGCCGATTCTCAAGCGGATTATGCCGGAGCTATCCGCGTCCGCTGCGTAATTTGTAGGGTCCGCTGTGCGGACCATGACAAAGCAACACGCTCGGGACGAAGATAGTCCGCACAGCGGACCCTACTCTATTTTAAAACAATCCCACGAGCGGGTTGCCCTCACAGACTCGATGCGGACGGTTCAGCGGGTCACGCAACTCGGCTTCACACGAAATGCCGAGTGCGTGATGGATGGTGGCGATGAAATCTTCCGGGCTGACGGGGTTCTGCGTGGGGTATGCCGCCTGACGATCGCTCGCCCCGTAAACCTGGCCTCCTTTGACACCACCGCCGGCGAGCACCACCGACTGGCACGGACCCCAGTGATCCCGGCCCGCTTGCGGGTTGATCTTCGGCGTCCGGCCGAACTCGCCCATCATCGCCACTAATGTTTCATCTAATAATCCGCGCTGTGACAAGTCCTCGATGAGTGCAGAATACCCCTGATCAAGCGATGGCAGGCAGTAGAACTCTTTCAACATCTGATAGCCGGTGATCCCGCCCAGCGAGCCGGTGCCGCCGTGGTTGTCCCAGACGTTCAGCACGTTCCCGTCTTTGGGCGACACGTAATACCACACGAGCGTGACCAGCCGGACACCGGATTCGACGAGCCGCCGGGCGAGCAGAAACGCTTCACCGTATTCGTTGCGGCCGTAGCGGTCGCGTATCCGGTCGGGTTCCTTCTCGACCTGAAACGCCCCTTTGGCTTCCGGCGCGAAGAGCATCCGGTAAGCCTGCTCACGCGACGATTCCAAGCCTGCCATGATGCTGCGATCGCCCTGCGATTGCAGCTTTCGCTCCGTGTTTTCGATCGTTTTCAGCAACCCCACACGGGATTGAATCCGCACGGCGTCCAGGCCCGTCGGCAGATCGAGCGAATGCGGCGGCGGACCCTGCACCTCTCCCGGTGCCCGCATCTCGAACGGATCAAAACGCGGCCCGAGGAATCCCGCGTGCGTCCCTGTGTAGATGACGCCGTCGTGACCGATCGGACGCGGAATGGTTACCGAGGCGGGCATTGATCCCGGCGGCGTGAAGTACGAGACCACTGAACCGAGCGTCGGAAAATCGGTCCGGTTCCGCATGTTCCGCGGCACCGCCAATCCATCCTTGAACCGACCGGTCAATGTATAATTGACGCCGATTTCGTGCACATTACTCGGATGGGTATAGGAGCGGATGATCGCGAGTTTGTCAGTGTGCTTCGCGATCTGGGGCAGCTGATCGCAGATCGAAATGCCGGGGACCACGGTGTCGGTCGCGCCGAACTGGCTGCGGATGCCGTCGGGCGCATCGAGCTTGGGATCGAACGTTTCCTGCTGCGGCGGTCCACCCCAGAGGTAGACGAGAATGCACGACTTCGCCGTGGGTTTGCTCGCGTTCGCCGAACCAGAGGCTTGCAGCAGCCGGGGCAATGTGAGGCCGCCGAGCCCGATGGTTCCCAGCCGCAGCAGAGCATCTCGCCGATGAAACATGTCGGAATCCTTCGTGCGGAAAGACCGGGGCGAGCGGACGCATCGTAATCCGTTCATTCGTCCAACGTCAATGAGTTGCTGCATGCTGATTCGTACCCGGCATGCGAAGAGGAAGCGGAGCTTCCGGAGGAGCGTTCCCAAGCGGAGTTCGGGAACGAGGAAGGAGGGAAATCAGGATCGCAGACACCGATTTGGGATTGCGGCCGACCGACTGGTCGGTATGATTGAGATTGAAGGACAAGACCCATGGCAGCCTCACGCGATCTTTTACTCAATTCCGCGCTGCAAGTGGTCACCCACGATGGCTTTGGGGCGATGACGCTCGACGCCGTCGCGAAGGCAGCGGGGGTCAGCAAAGGCGGGCTGATTCATTATTTTCCCTCCAAGGATGCCCTCGTCTCCGGGATGCTCGATTTCTACGGCGAACAACTCGAGCGTGAAATCGAGCAGCGGATTGCGGTTGATCCTCTGCCCACCGGTCGACGGGTGCGGGCGATGCTCCACATCGCTTTCCCCTGGCTGGAAGCCGGCGAGGCTGCCCAACCCGCGGAACAAAGTGACGTGATCCGAATGTTCCTGGCGATGATCACCGCCGCCGGCGTGAACCGGGAACTGCTCGCACCGTTGCGCAGCCGCGCCCGGAAGATGATCGCGCGGATGTTCAACGACGATGCAGATGCCGAGTGGCAGCTGATGACGTGGCTGGCCATCGACGGAATGATGTTGTGGCAGTTCCTCGGCTTGCTGCCCCCTGCCGACCCGTTACAGGAACGGTTGATCCGCCGGTTGCACGCCATGACGAAGATGCCGCCCGTGTGTGGAGAGGAAGCCTGATCATGGCGGCTTCATTCCGATCACTGCCGAAGTGGTTGCGCTGGTCCGTGCGACTCGCGCTGCTGATCGGACTCGTTTCCGCCGGGGGCTGGGCGGCGAATCAATGGCATCAGCCTCCGCCCGCGATGTCTTCACCGACTCTGCCCGAGGAGCGCACGCTTCCCGCCGTCGGGGCGTGGGGACGGATCGCGCCGCAAGGGGAGGTGCTGGATCTCGGACCGCCAACCGGAATGGATGGCGTGCGCGTTCAGAAGCTGCTGGTCGAAGAAGGGGATCTCGTCCATCGCGGCGATGTGATCGCGGTCCTCGATACTTTCGATCAACGCGAGGCCGCGGTCCGGGAGGCTCAAGCGCAGCGATCGGTCGCCGAGGCGAAACTCGCGCAGGCGAAAGAGGGCGCGAAGCCCGCGGAAATCGCCGCGCAACAGGCGATGGTCACCAAGGCGCAAACCGAACTGGATCACGCGCAGGCCGAGTATGCCCGCTGGAAGGCGCTCGCCGATCAGAAGTTCGCCAGCCAGGAAAACGTTGCGGAGAAAGAACTCCTGCGCAATCAGGCCCGCGAAGCCCTGCGGCAAGCGAACGCGCAAGTCGAAGCTTTACGGACGGTGCGACCCGTCGACGTGGCACTCGCGACAGCGGAACTCGGCAAGGCCATCTCAGCGATCGAACGCGCGGAAGCCGATCTCGCCGCGGCTCAGATCAAAGCCCCGTCGGATGGCCGCATTCTGCGGGTGCACGCGCGGCCGGGACAACGCATCGGTGACAAAGGCGTGGTCGAGTTCGGCAACACCGGCGTGATGTACGCCGTCGCGGAAGTCTACGAAGCCGACTTTCCCCGCGTGAAAGTGGGTCAGTCCGCCCGGCTGCGCGTCCCGTCGCTGGGCGAAGATCTGCACGGCACCGTCGAACGCCTCGGCTGGATGGTCGGCCGCAAGGTGACGCTCAACAACGACCCGATCTCGGACACCGACGCCCGCGTCATCGAAGTCCGCATCCGCATCAAAGCCGCCGACACCGAACGCGTCGCGGCGCTGTCGAACGCGCGTGTGGAGATTCGCATTAACGTCGATCGTTGAGGAAAGTCTAGAGCTAAGAGTCGTGAGTCCAGAGCCAAAAGAACGCTCCCTCGCCCTTAACCTGGCTCTTGATTCTCGACTCTCAGCTCTTGACTCTTCCCGGTTCGCCTCGAAGACTCGGCAAACCCTACCGGGCCAGCGTAGAATCGGGATCTGCCACCATCCTGATTTCCGAGGGCCCGGACGCATGCCGCAATCGCTGGATGATTATGCGCAATGGCTTGCCGAGCGCGATCTGCGCTGGCCCGCGGCGCCGAAGTTCGAACCGATTGCCGCCGCGCCGTTTCTCAAGCCATTGCCGGGCATCAAAGCCGTGGCGTGGGACGTCTACGGCACGCTGCTGCGGATCTCCGACGGTGAGTTGCTCTTCGTTCATCCGCAGTCGTTGCGCATGGAAGTCGCCCTGGATAAGACGATCCAGGAGTTCAACATGTGGCAGAGCATGTCCCGCAAACCGGGCAAGCCGTGGGAGTACATGCTGCAGCTTTACACCAACGCCTATGACGATCTGCGACTTGCCGGTTCAGGCCGCAAAGGCGATCTTCCGGAAGTCGATTCCGCCCGCATCTGGTTGAAGATTCTCGAGAAACTCGACAAGAACGATTACCAGTACGACGAAGGCCAGCACGGCGATCTCGAGCACCTCAGCCAGAAGGTGGCGTACTTCTATCACAGCTGTCTACAGGGGCTGGAAGCGTCCGTCGGCGCGGCGTCGACGGTCCACGCACTCGGCGAAGCGGGGATCCGGCAGGGGTTGCTCGCTGACGGGCAATGTTTCACGCCGACGCAGATGTTGCGGGCTTTTCGGGCGGGAGGTACACTCCCGGAGCCAGCAGGCTGGATTGCCCCGAAACTGTCGACGCTCTCCTTTCTGGAGGGTGTGCGGAAGCCGTCGAAGTCGCTGTACCTTGCCGCGGCACAGCGGTTTCGGGACGCCGGTTTCGATCCTGACCAGGTGCTGTTCGTGTCGTCGAGACTGCGCGAAGATCTTGTCGTCGCCAAGTCGGTCGGTTTTCGAACAGCCTTGTACGCAGGGGAAAAACTCAGCCTGAAGGCGACCGCCTCCGATCTGAAAGACCAGGCCGTCAAGCCGGATCGGTTGCTGACCCAGTTGACTCAAGTGCGTGATCTGTTGGAACTCTGACGGGCCGCCGATCGCAAGGACGATTCATGCCAGCCCCGCCGCTGTTTCCGCTCGAAAACTTCGACTTCGACAAGCCGCTCTGCACGATCGAGCAGATCCGCGACGTGAATCCGCAGCGGTTCGAGATGGAGCAGCTCACGGCGATTCTGTGGGTCGACGACGTCAAGCACAGCATTGTCGGCTACAAGGACGTGACCGACAAGGAATTCTGGGTCCGCGGCCACATGCCCGAGTTCGCGCTCATGCCGGGTGTCGTGCTCTGCGAAGTCGCCGCCCAGCTCGCCGGATTCTATGCGCGGAAGTATGACCTGCTGGGTGCGGGCGATTTCCTGGGCTTCGGTGGGATGAACGAAGTCCGCTTCCGCAGCCCGGTCTTCCCCGGGGATCGCCTGCTGGTGATGGCCCAGGTGACACGTGTGCGGAGAGGCCGCCGTGCCGAGTTCGATTTCCAGGGCTTCGTCAACGGCCGGATGGTCTTCGCCGGCAGTATGATCGGTGTGCCGATCTCCCGCGACCGCAATCAGGCGATGGAAGATTAAGCCGCAGGATCACCGCCGCCGCGGTCGGACCGGCCTCGTCTGGCTGGTGTTCGTAGCATTGTTAATCTGCCCCACGCTGGCAGGAGTGAAGCTCGCGCGGGTCATCGATTACCGCGCGCTGCTCGGCTTCTTCGTCCTCATTTCGCTGACCACGTTCTTATTGTACTGGCGCGACAAGCGCGCCGCGGAAGCCCGTCGCTGGCGGACGCCCGAAGCGACGTTGCACCTGCTCGAACTCTTGGGCGGCTGGCCCGCGGCTTTTGTCGCGCAACGACTGTTTCGTCACAAGACCTCGAAGCTGAGTTACCAGATCACATTCTGGGCGATTGTCGCGGCCCATCAGGCTGTCGCCATCGAACTTCTGCGCGAAGGCTCCGACCTTCGCCGCCTCCTTCCGCAGTCGCTCGCCCCGCGGAACGACGATCATCCGTCTTCGTCCAAGCTTCCCGTAGTCGTCCCCGGCCCCAGCGGTCGCGACCGGCTGAAATAACAACGGTGCCACGGGCGGCTTGTCCGCGCGTGTGATCGGTCCCACAATTGCTATTTCATATCCGGAAACTTGGCGGGGCAGATCTGTCGTGATGCGTCGTGAGAGGGAGCAAGTGTATGAGAACTATGGAGACTTATGTCTGTAGAGTCGACACGCCGGATGGCCCAACCGACTACATCACCTTAATCGCTCCAGAAATCGTCTTCTCTCAAGGCCTAACAGGCGAAGCAATCATCGGAGCACTACTTCGTCCTCTCGAACCCGGTGAGACGATCACGCCGGATCTTTTTGCTCGTAACAAAATGTTCGTTGAGTTCTTGCACGATGTGATTGCAAGGCATGCCCCCATGCAGCGCGGTTGCATAGAAGAAGCGAGCCGGCTCCAGGAAGGTTGGATCTACATTATCGATCGACGTACTCCAACACCGGACGGTGCCGTGCCGCCCGAGGATATTCTTGGAGCATTCCAAGTCAGCGACGGCATCGTTGTGCCGCAGTCTTATCAAAGCAATCCAAACCATCAGATCCTTTCCGATAAAGGATTCTTTCAACTTAATACCGGGTTGCAGAAATGCCTGCTGGACGAGTTAGCAAAGAACTCATCTAGCTAGATATCGCTACGGGTGCCCCGGGCGGCTTGTCCGCCCGTGCGGTCGGTCCCATAATCGCCGTCGATGTCCAACTGGCGGACGAGCCGCCAGTGGCACCCCCGCCGCAATCAGGTGAGAAACATCAGCAGGCCTTGCAGGATCAGCGATTGATGTCTGCACCCACACCGCACCGGGCGAATGTTCCCGGCGACTTCTATGTCGAAGACGGCTGCTGCACGATGTGCGGGGTGCCGTTCGGCGAGGCTCCAGAGCTATTCGGCCAGTGTGACGATTCGCGGGGTTACATGCACTGTTTCGTGAAACGGCAACCGCAAACCACCAGCGAGTTGTCCGACATGCTTAGTGCCCTGCAATTCTCAGAGTTCGAGTGCATTCGGTATCGCGGTACGGATCGACTCATTCAGTTGAAACTCGTTGAGCTAAACTGCGGGGAAGCCTGCGATCATCTTCCCACTGACCTGCAGCAACGCGTGAATCGAGACGTCTGGAAGAGACGCGGCTTCCTTGCAGGGCTGTGGGCCGAGCTCGGATTCGGCCGCGCACCCGAGAAGCCGTGGTGGAAGTTCTGGCGATAAGACCGCTGCTGACAGCGTTGCCAACCGCGTCTCACGTGTCGCCGCACTCCGTTTCGGCACGTGACTTGCAAAGCTGTAAGACAGCGTCACGGTTGTTTTGCGGGCCGAACATCGGAAACGGAGTGCAGGAAATGATTACTCATCAACAAGCAGAAACGCGTGTCGAACGCGGCTTCTGGATTCATCTGGCGGCGTATGTGATTGTTGTTGCCGGACTTGCCGTCCTGAACTTCAACAGAAACCCCGATAAATTGTGGGTCCTGTGGGTTGCCGGCGGATGGGGCATCGGCGTTGCCGCCCACGCCGCGGCGTTTTTCTCCCAGAAGGGGAAGTTGATTGAACGGACGCAGGAACGGATGGAACGTCGTGAAATCCGCCGCGATGAACGCACCGGCCACGACTCCACCCACATGACTGATAAGATGAGCCAGGCCCGATAATTGGCCGATGCTCAATCAATTCGGGTCCCGAACAGACATCCCAGTCCGGAGCGCAAGCGACGGCGCGAAGACAATTCGCCGTCAATGCGCTCCGGACTGGGGTTTTTCTATTCGCCCTTCCAGTTCGCCGGCCGCTTCTGCAGGAATGCGGCAATCCCCTCCTGAGCATCATGACGACATGCGTTGTCCGTCATGACATCTGTCGCGCGGCGATACGCTTCGGCTTCGTCGAGATGCGCCTGGTCATAGAACGCCCGCTTGCCGATCTGGACAGTGAGCGGGCTGCTCGCGCAGATGGCGTCCGTGAATTGCTTAATTACCTCGTCCAACTGTTCTGTGGGCACGACACGGTTCACCAATCCGAGTTGCAGTGCCCGGTCGGCGGAAAGCGGTTGCCCGGTGAGCAGCATCTCCATCGCCGCCTTCGCGGGAATACTGCGAACGAGTGGCACCATCGGCGTGGTGCAGAACAAGCCGATCTTCACCCCCGGCGTGGCGAACTTAGCGTCAGTCGAGGCCACCGCGAGATCACACGCCGCGACGAGCTGACAGCCCGCAGCGGTCGCTAAACCCTGCACGCGGGCAATCACTGGTTGAGGCACCGAGCGCAACCGCTGCATGACGTCCGAGCACCGCGCGAACAGCGTGCGATATTCTTCCTCCGATCGGCCAGCCATCTCGCCGAGATCATGCCCCGAACTGAAGACCGGGCCGGACGACGCAATCACGATCACACGGACCGCTTTATTGACCGCAGCGGCATCGAGCGCGGCTCCGAGTTCGGTGAGAAGTTGTTCGGACAGTGCGTTGCGACGCTCGGGGCGATTGAGCGTGATCCGCAGCACGCCCGCGTTGTGTTCCTGAATCAGGGTACTCGTCGTGGTCATGGCGAAAACTTCCGTGGGCAGGCTTCGGACAGGAGCGGTCGGGGCAACGGCCGCGCGGGAGACAATCTGGCCGCGCCAGGCAATGGCGGCATCAATCGCCGCGATCTGCGACGGCGTTAACGTCCAGTCCATCGC
>DASRYX010000671.1:0-10177 GCA_035686985.1 Planctomycetaceae bacterium
GCGTCGGTGAGTAAGACCCCATACCGCCGGTGTTGGGGCCGGTATCGTCATCAAACGCCGCCTTGTGATCCTGGGCCGCTTCCAGGGGAATGATGGTGTGACCATCAACAATGGCCAGCAGACTCGCTTCCTGGCCATCGAGGAATTCTTCGATCACAATCCGTGCGCTCGCCGCACCGAATTCTTTGCTGATCAGCATCCGTTTGACGGCGTCGCGGGCTTCCTCTTTTGAGGTGCAGACGACTACGCCTTTGCCTGCGGCGAGTCCGTCCGCCTTCACAACAAAGCGTTCGACCTCCCGTTCATCGATGTAACTGATCGCTTCCGCCGCATTGGTAAAGACGCGGAAATCTGCGGTTGGAACGGCGGCTTTGCGCATCAGTTCCTTCGCGAACTTCTTGCTGCCTTCGAGTTCGGCGGCTTTCTTCGTCGGTCCGAACACCTTCAGACCGGCTTTGAGAAATTCGTCCACAACGCCCGCCACCAGCGGGACTTCCGGGCCGACGACCGTGAGATCAATCGCTTCTTTCTTGGCAAACTTCACCAACCCGGGCAGATCGGTGGCCGCAATCGGAACGTTCGTTCCTTCCAGTGCCGTCCCGGCGTTGCCCGGCGCGCAGAACAGGTGCGTGACCTGCGGCGATTGCTTCAATTTCCACGCCAGCGCGTGTTCCCGGCCGCCTTGACCGATCAGCAGAATCTTCATGAAACCGATATCTCAGTAAGGTGGAGTCGGCCCACCAGCCTCGTGCGTGTTTTCCTCGGCGGCGGCAGATGCCACCGGCGTGCAACCGAACGGGACAGTATATCGCCGCATGCGAACCGGCTGTAGGGATTGTGTGTCGATGTCGCGAAATCGCGGCGAACGCATGCCGCACGGCCAATGCAACCGCATTGCGACCCGCAACTTGCGGCGGGTATGATGTAAGGTCAGTTGTCAGTGGTCCGTTGTCAGTTGAAGAATAAGACGCGGCCCATGGACCACAACTGACAAAGGACCACTGACAATTCTCAAGGACTTCGCGCGTGTTTCGATCGATGGCGGTTGTCGGGGCCACCGGGGCGGTAGGCCGGATTGCGCTGGAACTGCTCGAAGAGCGGCCGGAGCTGGCGCGAAACTACAAGTTTCTCGCGTCCGCCCGATCGGTCGGCAAGACGATCCGTTTCAAGGGCCGCGAATACCCGCTGGAACTTCTTGATCACAACGCGTTCACGGGCATCGAGCTTGTGCTGGCGAGCACGCCGGACGAAGTCGCCGCGGAATTCCTGCCGTCCGCGCTGGCATCCGGTTGCAAGGTGATTGACGAGTCCGGCTATTTTCGGATGCGGCCCAATGTGGCGCTCGTCATACCTGAGATCAATCCGCAGGACGCGCTCAACGCCACGGGGATCATTAGTAGCCCGAACTGCAGCACCACGCAGATGGTGATGGCGCTGAAGCCGCTGCATGACGCCGCCAAAGTGAAGCGTGTGGTGGTCAGCACGTATCAGGCCGTGAGCGGTGCCGGTGTGCAGGGCACGGAAGATCTCATCGAAGGCACCAAGGCATATCTGGCGGAACAACCGTACGAGCAGAAGGTGTTCAAATCGCCGATCGCGTTCAATGCCATCCCGCAGATCGGCAGCTTCAAGGACGACGGTTACACCAGCGAAGAACTCAAGATGGTCTATGAGACTCGCAAGATTCTCGGCGATCAATCGATTTTGGTCTGCCCGACCTGCGTCCGCATCCCGGTGGCGAACTGTCACAGTGAAACGATTCTCGTCGAAACCGAACGTCCGCTCAGCGTTGAAGAAGCCCGCAGACTCTTCAGCGAATTCCCGGGCATCAAGGTCGTCGACGATCACGATGTCAACGGCTACCCGATGCCGAACACCTGTACGGGCAGCGACCTCGTCTTCATCGGCCGCATCCGCAAGGACCTGTCGAGTCCCAACGGGTTGACGTTCTGGTGTGTCAGCGACAATCTCCGCAAAGGCGCTGCCACGAACGCCGTGCAGATTGCCGAATTGCTCGCCAAACACGCGCGGTAAGATCCCCTGAGAAGCCCAGCCTTTCTTAAGGCTGGGTCTCTGCGGAGTTGTCCCCGCCGGCGCGTGAGAACATCGGCAACTCAAATCGCCCCCATTCGCGCAGCATCGTCGTCGCATACACCCCCGCGGGAAGTGTGAACTGCAACCGCAGCGTCGTCGGCTCTTCGACGGTACAGACCAGTTCGCCCGGACGGACAAGATACGGTCGCCGCGTGCCGGAGAGTTCGTCACCAAACCCGTGGAACGCTTCCGGCGTCAGCCCCGCCGCTTCTAGGATCGCCGCCTCGCGCGCTGCCGGTTCGTCAGTCGGCTGCCGCATCTTCGGCCCGAACATCGGGCCTGTCGTGACCACTTCCCCGACGTCAAACCGCGACTGTTCAGCGGCGGCGTCCTCAACGACAAACTTGCCGCCCGAAGGGACGACTTCCATCACGTCGCCTTTCAGCACTATGTCGAGTAAACCGTCGCGCAATCGTGCGGCGAGCGTCTGATTGAACAGGTCCGACTGCACCGCCGACAGCGCGAGCCGAAACAAAAACCGCCGCCGGGAATACGGGATATCCCGCGCTGTCTTTTTTCGAGTCAGCAGATCGAGCCCGAGCCGCCAGGTCTCACCATCGCGGCCGAACCGCTGTTCGCCGAAGTAGTTCGGGAAGCCTTTTGCCCCTACGACTTCAGCCACGTGCCTTGAGAACGCAGCGATGTTCTCCCCATCGTCGGCAACTCGCACGTCGCGCAGCCGGAGGTCAAAGCGATTGCCGCGGAGATGTCCCGTCCGCAACTTGTTCCCATGTAATTCCGCTCGCAGCACCTGAATCGATGGCGTGGGAAGTTCCGCCAGCCGCTCGCGACATTTCGCCGGGACCGAAATCCATTGCCGCGTAACCGCCCGCCGGTCTTTCATTCCGGCGACGCCGATATCCCGCGCGGCGATTTCCAGGCGCTTCGCCACGTGCTGCGTCAGTTGCTCGGCGGCGACATCTCGCTTCTCGATCCAGAGGAAAAGATGCTCCCCCGCACCACCCGGGTCATATGCCGGCAGCTCTTCCACAACGAAATCCTCGGGGCTCACTTTCAGCAACCCCGTGAGGCCTTTCACGCCCCAAACTCGACGCGGCAGCTCCTGATCTGCCCCCGCTGACTGTGACTCTGCTGACATCCCGCTTCCCGTTCAATCACGACAACCTGCACGAACTCTTTGTCTACCCGGTGGAGGCGTCCACGCGAAGTCTATTCATGACAAGGCGTTGCCGCGAACGACTCCGACACAGATTTTGAGTTGCCGCGCCGAAAGCCAGAGCATACAATGCCGCCGCCGCCCTCGTAGCTCAATGGCAGAGCAGCAGACTCTTAATCTGTTTGTTGTAGGTTCAAGTCCTACCGGGGGCATTTTTCATGCGCTGTAAACGCAGAAATCCCCAAGGGTTTACGAAAACTAAGTTGCCACCTAACCGCCTGCAACAAAGTTTCTGCAACAGACTGAAAAGAGAGCCCTGCTATAGATCAGGGGCTTTGTCGTTTTCGGGCTTCTGGCTGTCGTCCGGGTCAGCTTTAGTTCCGTTGGCTTCCACGACCAAACAGGGTTTGCTCGGCAGTCATTCCGATCGGCTTCAGTAGTCGAACCAGATTCCGCCACCCAGTAATGTTTCGTGGCGATTCACGAACGAGTATTGCATCGACGGCCCGTCGTAAAGTTGCACTCCCGTCCGGAAGAGATGGTTGGTGTCCGCCCCGCGCCATTGCCATCCGGTCACGACGTTCACTCCCGTGACGAAATTGAAATCCTGACGGACATGGATGTTCGCCGCTACGAAAGGGGCTCCACGTCGTCCGGTCTCCAGATAGGGGCTGTATTGTGTGCCGAACTGCAACTCCAGCGGTTTGGCACCGTCTTCGTAATTAAATGCCAAGGCAATTTCCGCATAGACGGACGTGTCCAGCGTGAGATCACGGGTCCAGCCGGCGATTAAGGAGTCCCGCACGTAGTTCAGTCGATCAAATTGCGGATTGCGAATCAGAAACTCATCACCGACGTGCGAGCTCAAATGGTAGTAGCCGGCTTTGTAAGCGTTGGGGCCGTCCCGCCAGGTTGAGAGGAAACCGGCGCGGAAATCCGCTGCATCGAGGTCGTCATGATGCTCGGGATTGATACGCGCCAGCACCGCGCCTTCCAGGTCCAGCTGCCAGCCTTGAGGCTTCAATGCATCGCGCGTCCCGTAGCGTAGAAGCCCGGTCCGCCCTCCGAGCGCGGTCTCCCAGATCAGACCTCGGCGGAGGTCGGCGAGGGGAACAAACTGAAATCGCGATTCCTTTTCGCCAGCCAGATAAGAGCGATACATCAATCCAGCAGGAAGCACCCGCCATTCAATCGGGTCGTTGTCACCGCTCAGGATTTGTCCGTCCCAGTCCTGACGGGCGTGATCGAGGTCAATCAAATCCTCTTGATCAATCACTTCTGGCGACGGTAGGGACGAAATGTCTTCCATCTCAATTCCATCAGTCGCCTCTTCCGAATACCGAACTGACAGCAGCCGATACACATCGCTATCTGAACTGATGACGAGTCCGGGGACGAACAACAGAACGGACGCTGCTTTGACCAAGGTGCGCAACAAGCGACCGAAATCGTGAAACGCCGTCATTCCGCCCTGTCTCCCACTTCCACCCAGCGGTCGCTTCGGCCGCGTTATAGTCGCCAGCAGACATTCCCTTCGGCAAACGCACGATGTAAATCAATCCGAAATTTGGTCTGCCCCCGAGCGGGCAGGGCTTCCCGAATCGCCGCAAACTGAGCGGACTACCTTGTCACCGCAGATTCATGAAACACACTCAAAAACAGAAGCTTTGGCGATAATAGAACGACCCGGGCATCCGCGCAGCCATTGAACCACTATGCTTTGGAAACTTTGATGATCCCGCCGTTGCACACATCAACAAACGCCGATATGATTGTGCTTCCTCGTCTCGTGCTGTCGGAGGACTCATGCTACTCGTGTTGGATGGGAATCGACGTAGCAGCCGCCGAGCGTTCCTCACGGCGGGATCGCTGGCGGCAGGGGGACTATTCGGCCTGAGTCCCCGCTCGGCGGCGGCCCTGCCTGGCTCCTTGATGTCCGGCAAGTCGGTCGTCTTCCTCTTTCAGCACGGCGGCCCGAGTCAGATCGAGACGTTCGATCCGAAGCCCGACGCGCCGATCGAAAACCGCAGTGCAACCGGTGCCATTTCGACCTCGATTCCTGGCGTGGCCTTCGGTGCGACTTTCGAGAAGCTGGCGCGACTCGCCGATCGGCTCGCGATCGTCCGCTCCTTCGTGACCGGGGATGGCAACCACGACATCAAGCCGGTGGTCGGCAAAGCCACAGGTGGGGCAGCGCTGGGCTCGCTGTACGCGCGTGTCGCCGGGTCGAGCCATCCCCGTTCGGGACTGCCCTCGAACGTGCTGCTCTTTCCTCGTGCGGTGGAGGCGATCGCAGGGCCGGAGATCAACTCGTTCGGCCGCTTGGATAGCGCCGGGACCATGGGAGCCGGATACTCTCCGTTCGTCCCGGGAGCAGGGAGCGAAGTCCAGCAGAACCTCGAACTGCGTCTGCCGAAAGACCGACTCGGCGATCGTCGCACCTTGTTGTCAGAACTCGATCGCTGGCGACGCTCTCTCGGCGAAAGTCCGTTTGATCCGTTGCGTGAACAAGCTTTCGAGACACTACTCGGTGGTGTGGGCAGCGCGTTCGATCTTTCCAAAGAAGACCCGGCTATTGTGGCCCGCTACGACACGGCGCCCCTGGTTCGCCCTGATCAGATTGATCGCAAATGGAACAATTACGAGCACTATGTCGATCACGCCAAGTCGCTCGGCAAACTGATGCTGCTGGCGCGACGCCTGTGCGAATCCGGAGCAGGGTTTGTCACCGTCACGACAAGTTTTGTGTGGGACATGCACGCCGACGTCAATAACGCGACGATGACCGAGGGCATGCGCTACGTTGGCACCCCGTTTGATCACGCGGTGGCCACCTTTCTGGAAGACATCGAACAGCGGGGTCTGAGCGATAGAATTCTTCTGGTCTGCTGCGGAGAAATGGGACGAACGCCACGAATCAATGCCAAAGGGGGCCGAGATCACTGGGGAAACCTTGCTCCACTGATTCTGTCTGGAGCCGGTGTCCCCCGGGGCGCGGTGATCGGACAATCCACGCGCAACGGTGGCGAGGCGGCGACGGATCCCGTGACCATTCCGCACCTGATCGCCACCATCCTGCAGACGCAATTCGATCCCGCCGCTTTGCGATTGGTGCCCGGCTTGCCCGCGGACTTGATCCGCGCCGCCACGCACGATCCGATTCCGTTCTCGAACGCGCGGTGAATCCCGGTTGACTTCGCTAGAATTCAGCCATCGAAAATCGCCGCCCATCGAGGACTTGAAATGCGCCCGTCACTAACCATTGCGATGCTCGCAGCGAGTGCTGTGCTTTGCACTGCAAGCTCCGGACGAGCATCGGACTTCGCCCAGCAGGTAGAAAACAACTGGCATCAATGGCGCGGTCCTGTAGCGAATGGGTTCGCGGCGAAAGCCGATCCACCGACCGAATGGAGTCAGACGCAGAATTTGAAATGGAAGGCGGAAATCCCGGGCCGTGGGAAATCCACGCCGATCATCTGGGGCGACCGCCTCTTCATCACCACCGCGATCAACACCGGAATGGTGGCCGAAGGGGTTGCTAAGCCGGAAGAACAACCGGAGCGACCATTCGGCATCAAGTTTCCGAACACCCGGTATCGCTACGTTGTGCAGTGTCTCGACCGCAATACCGGGAAGCTGCAGTGGGAGAAGACGGCCGTTGAGGAATTGCCGCACGAAGGGCATCACGGCGACAACAGCTATGCCACGGCGTCGCCCACCACGGATGGAGAGTTCCTGTATGTTTCCTTTGGTTCACGCGGACTCTACTGCTATGACCTCGACGGTGCGCTGCAATGGAAGCGACCGCTCGGGAATGTTTCGACTCGCTTAAGCTTTGGTGAAGCGAGCTCGCCCGTTGTCCATGGGGACGCGCTGGTCCTGAACCGGGATAACGACAGCGATTCACGCATTCTCGTAGTCGAAGCTCGCACCGGTGATCTGCTGTGGGAAGCGAAACGAGAAGAAAAGAGCGCCTGGGCCACGCCGCTGATTGTCGAGTTCGAAGGCCGCACACAGGTGATCACGAGTGCCAGTCAGCGAGTGCGGAGTTACGACCTGAAGACCGGGGAAGTCGTCTGGGAATGCGGCGGACAAGTCGGCAATGTGACACCCTGCCCCGTGCGGTTTCGGGATCATGTCATCTGTATGAGCGGTTATCGGGGCAGCAGTGCCATGTCGCTCCCCCTTTCGGCCCATGGCGACTTGACCAACACAAACCAGATCGCCTGGCATTATCAACGGGATACGCCGTACGTGCCTTCTCCACTGCTTTATGAGGATCTGCTGTACTTCAACAAACTGAATAACGGCATTCTCACCATCCTCGATGCGGCGTCGGGAACGCCGATTTTGGAATCGGTCCGGCTGCCCGGGATCAGCAACATCTATGCGTCTCCCGTTGGGGCGGCAGGACGGGTCTACTTCGTCGGCCGCGACGGAACCACGGTGGTGGTCCGCCACGGTCAGCAATTGGAAGTCCTCGCCACCAACAAGTTGGATGAGACCATCGACGCCTCACCTGCCCTCGTGGGCCGACAGTTGTTTCTGCGCGGCGACCAGCACGTCTACTGCTTTGAAGTCCGCGAATAGCAGTGCTGATCGGGCTGCTTTCACGACGTGGGTTTGTATCGGGGCCTTTGGCCCGGCGATCCGATTCATCCCAGAATCTCGTTATCTCCACGCGGAAAACAAACTATTTTAAACGGCATGCTACCCCTCCTTCACTGGAAAGCACGCATCAACGTCCGCTACTGTATTGCTGGTTCGTACCGTTCGAACATGCCTTGAGAACTTGCGCTGATCACTCTCTCGCCTGGAGATTTTCTCGATGTCGTACACTCAGTCCCGCCGGCATTTTCTTGCGCAGACGCTCGTCGCCAGTGGAGCGTTGGCGTTCCCGGCGGTGAGCTGGTCGCGCGTAGTCGGCGCGAACAGCCGCTTGCGAGTGGCCTCGATCGGAACCGGCGGCAAGGGTTGGTCGGACCTCACGGCGACGGCGGCGAGTCCTCATGTCCAGATCGTGGCGCTTTGCGATATCGATGAGAGTGAAAAGCATCTCGGCCTCGCCGCAACGAAGTTCCCGGAAGCGAAGCGCTACACGGACTGGCGAAAGCTGCTCGATGAATCGAAGGACATCGATGCAGTCATTGTTTCCACGCCCGATCACATGCACGCCCCGATTTCACTCGCGGCGATGCAGCTCGGCAAGCATGTGCAATGTCAGAAGCCGCTGACGCACACCGTCTTTGAAGCCCGCCAGATGCAGCTCGCGGCGAAGAAGTTCAACGTGGTCACGCAAATGGGGAACCAGATTCAATCGCACTCGGCGTATCGCACGGCGGTCAAGCTGGTGCATGACGGAACCATCGGGAAGGTGCGCGAAGTCCATTCGTGGCAAAGTGGCAAGATGAGCTGGCTGATCAAGGATGATCGCCCGACTGGCAGCGAACCGGTTCCCAGCAGCGTGCATTGGGACAACTGGCTCGGGGCGGCTCCGGAGCGGCCGTATCTGCCCGAGATTTATCACCCGTTCAACTGGCGCGGCTGGCAGGATTTCTCCAACGGCCAGTTGGGCGACTTCGGCTGTCATATTCTCGATCCGGTTTTCATGGCGTTGAAACTCACCGCGCCCAAGACCATTCGCGCTGAGGCCCCGGCGATCAATCGGGAAGCCTGGACCAAATGGTCGACGGTTTCTTACGTCTTCCCGGGAACTCCGTTGACGGCAAAGGAAACGATCAACGTCACGTGGTACGACGGCGAAGGAAAGTTCCCATCCCGAGAAGCCTTGGGACTTCCGGAGTCCTATAATCTTCCCGCGAGCGGTTCGGTTCTTTTGGGTGAGAAAGGCTCGCTCGTGATCCCGCATGTGGCGATGCCGAAGCTGTTCCCCGAAGAGAAATTCGCGGACTTCACGATTCCCGTTGTCCCCGCCCGCGATCATTACACCTCATGGGCCGATGCCTGCCGTGGTGAAGATCAAGCGACGTCGGCGTTCGACTACTCGGGACCGTTGAGTGAAGCCGTGCTGCTCGGCACGATTGCGATCCGGCGTCCCGGCGCGACGCTCACCTGGAATGCTGAGCAGCTTCAACTCGCCGGGGCACCGCACGCACAGGACCTGCTGACGAAATCCTACCGCTCAGGATGGCAACCCAGCTGGATTTAACAGAACCGAATCTGCAGCCACTTGTTGCGGTTCATTTCTGTTCCACGTCGCTGATCAAACGGGCCAGGAACCGTGTGCGTGGGAAGCTGTCGAGAATGATTCGACCGGTCGTGATCAGGGGCACGGCGAGCAGCATTCCTACGACGCCCCAGATCCAGCCCATCAAAGCGACACTGAAGAGGATCAACAGTGGGCTAACGTCGACGTATTTCCCCGAGTACCGCATCTCCGCGTAATCGATCCAGACGAGCCGATTGAGAATGAGCAGGGCGCTGAGTCCGGCCGCAGCGGGCGTGCTTTCGAACTGGGCGATCGCGAGGAGGACCATTGGCACCAGCGCGACCATAGATCCGATGTAGGTGATGTAGTTCGACAGGAATATCAGACAACCCCACATCAGCCAGAAGTCGAGCCCGAACAGCCACCCGAGGATGGCCGTGGTGACGCCGAGCCCCGCGCTGACGAGGGTCTTGATCCAGAGAAAGCTGCGCATATCGGTCTTGAGGGAGTCAATCACCGATTGAAAACGGGCCGCTGATTCCGACGAGAAACTACGCCGAATGCGCCGCTCGATATGCCGTGACTCCACCAGCGCAAACAACAGGTAGAAGAGCGCCATTGTGGAGAGCTCGAGCAAGCCGGTCGCGGTTTCAAAGGCGTACTTGACCAGTTCATCCTGTGACACCGGCACGGCGTCTTCCACCGTTCCGCCCTCGCTGCCTGGCTTCTCTTCCGACGAATCCGGCTGCTCGCTCGGCTTCTCCTCTTGACCACTTTTCGTGTCGTCCCCTTTGCCG
>DASRYX010000672.1:0-3257 GCA_035686985.1 Planctomycetaceae bacterium
AGACGCCGCGATGACAGCGCAGTACCCCGAGGGCACGACCGCACCTCAGGGTTCGGCACGATATGTCGTGGACCGACTGCGACACCGGCGACACGAATCCACATTATCCGCAGTTCAGGGCATTGTAGCCGAGCGAGTTGACGCCCAAACGAGGCCGACGTCGGACATTAAAGAACTGATTCAGCAGTTCTCTGAGATTCAACGTCAACGCGCTACAGAGAAAAAATTGCCGTCGTGATTGACGGACCTATTGGCAGAGGAGAATGCAGTGCATCGACTTGACGACGCCTTACATCAGCTCATTGAGCTGGGGAAACAGCAGAAGTGTCTGACCTTCTCGCAGGTGAACGCGTATTTGCCCGATGAGGCGGTCAGCCCCGAGAAGCTCGACAACCTGCTGATGGCGCTCGATGAGCTCGGCCTGGAAATCGTCGCCGATGAAAAGGTGAAGCTGGCGATTCCCCTACCGCCGAAGGGCAAGACCCGGGTCTCGAAGCCGAAAGACCCCACGCACGACGAGAAGTCGAAGAAGATCGACGATCCCGTGCGGATGTATCTCACGCAGATGGGTGAGATTCCGCTCCTCACGCGTGAGCAGGAAATCTCGCTCGCCAAGAAGATTGAAATCACCCGCAAGCGCTTCCGTCGCCACCTTCTGGAAAGCGATTATGCGCTGAAGATGGCGATCGACATTCTCACCAAGGTGCATGTCGGCGAACTGCCCTTCGATCGCACGATCAAGGTGTCGGTCACCGAAGGTCTGGAAAAGAACCAGATCCTTGGCCGGATGCCGCATAACCTGCGAACTCTGGAACAGCTTCGAAAAAGCTCGCAGGCCGACTTTGAGAAGATGATCGCGCCGGAAAGCACCCCGGCGGAAAAACGCGCCGCCGAAGACAACCTGAAGAAGCGCCGTCGCAAGATGGTCACGCTGCTGGAAGAACTCAGCGTGCGGACGCAGCGGTTGCAGCCGACGATGAAGCGGCTCGACCAGATCTCCCGCCGCATGACCGAACTGCAGCGGCAGTACGACAGCCTGAAGAATCTCAAGTCGGCGAAGGACGAACGGGCGAACCTGCAGAAAGAACTGCGGGACATGCAGACGATGACGCTCGAGACCCCGGAAACCCTGCAGGAGCGGATGGAAGCCGTTTATGAGCGCTTCGCCGCCTATGAACAGGCGATGCGGGACCTCTCAGGCGGCAACCTGCGACTCGTGGTCTCGATCGCCAAGAAGTACCGTAACCGTGGGCTCAGCTTCCTCGACCTCATTCAGGAAGGCAATACCGGCCTGATGCGGGCGGTCGACAAGTACGAGTATCGCCGCGGTTATAAGTTCAGCACGTATGCCACGTGGTGGATTCGCCAGGCGATCACCCGCGCCATCGCTGACCAGGCCCGCACGATTCGTATCCCGGTCCACATGATCGAGACGATGTCGAAGCTGCGTAAGGTCAGCAAGAAGTTGCTGCAGGAGAAAGGCCGCGAGCCGACGCTGGAAGAAACAGCTGAAGCCGCGGGCGTGTCACTGGAAGAAACCCGCCGCGTGATGAAAATCTCACGGCATCCGATCAGCCTCGATCGTCCCGTGGGCGAAAGCGAAGACAGCTACTTCGGCGACTTCATCGAAGATGATGCCACCGAAAGCCCGGTCAACGCCGCGACTTCGGAGATGCTCAAGGACAAGATCGAGTCGGTCTTGAAGACGTTGACGTACCGCGAACGGGAAATCATCAAGCTGCGTTACGGCCTGGGTGACGGTTACACCTACACCCTGGAAGAAGTCGGCCGCATCTTCAAGGTGACCCGCGAACGCGTCCGGCAGATCGAAGCGAAAGCGGTCCGCAAGCTGCAGCACCCGGTCCGCAGCAAGCAACTCAAAGGCTTCCTCGACCAACTCGCCGCCGCGATGAAGTAAATCTTCTCGCGCGACACACACCGCTGAAGCCCAGGGATTCCGATCCCTGGGCTTTTTCATTTCAGGAGACCCAGGGATGCAATCCCCGGGCTTCCAAGTTCTATTAGATCGGATCGCGCTGTGGCGCCGGAACTGCGCGTGCTTCGCGAGACTCCACCTGATTGCGGGCCGGTTGCACAAACCGCAGATGCCCATCGTCGAGCTCGGTGGGCAATTCGGACTGCATTGTCCATCGGGGTGACGGGGCGGGCAATCGCGCCGGCGGCTGCGGAGTCGCCGCACCATCGTAATACGGAGACGCCGTGCTCCGCGACAAACGTTCGGGCCGGCTGGCCAGTTGGCGGACATGCTGTGCCAGTCCGATTTCCCCGGCGGCTTCGAGGTGCTCGGCCGCACGGCGCAAATGATCGGTCTGCGTCATCGGGGCCGGCTTCTTCAGTGCGGGTTCCGCAACGGCGGGTTGAATTGCCCCGGGTTCCTCGGCCCACGTAAACCCCGTCGGCAACCTCAGAACCACGCCGCACACTGTGCCGAGCGCAAAACAGGCCAGGATCACGAATCGAGAAGGAACTGTGTGCATCGCCGCATCCCTGCGAAATAGGTGACTGTCGCGTGTTGTAATGCAAGCCGCAGATTCGGGCGAGAGCACTTCCCCAGTGTCAGCCTCCGCTCGCTCGTCCGGCCTGTCACCACCGGCTACACTGATGCGTTCTTCCACTTCCGCGGTGATCGAGAATCGGCAGGACGGATGTTGCGCATGTTGAGATTGTGTTCGTCGGTGGTCGTCCTGACCGTGCTGGCAGGGAGCGCTCTCGCCGCACCGCCGAAGCCGCTGCGAGTGCTGATCGTCACCGGCGGGTGCTGTCACGACTACGACATACAGAAGGTGCTGCTGAAGAAGGGCCTCGAGGCACGGGCCCATCTCGATGTGCAATACGTCCAGCAGGGCGGCACCGCGACCGACAGCCGCATCCCGCTCTACGAAAACGCGAACTGGGCGGATGGCTTTGACTGCGTCATTCACGACGAGTGCTTTTCCGATGCAAAAGACCCGCAGTGGGTCGCGCGCGTGCTGAAGCCCCACCGCGAAGGTTTGCCCGCAGTCGTGCTGCACTGCGCGATGCATTGCTACCGCGATGGCACCGATGAGTGGTTCAAGTTCTGTGGCGTCACATCGCGACAGCACGGAGCGCACTATCCGCACGAAGTCCTGACGCGCGACGGCGCGCACCCGATCATGAAAACGCTCGGCGCGGGCTGGGCCAATCCCGCGGGGGAGTTGTACTGGATCGAAAAAGTCTGGCCGACGGCCCAACCGCTCGCATCCGCCAAGAACCGT
>DASRYX010000673.1:0-2474 GCA_035686985.1 Planctomycetaceae bacterium
TACGGTACCGACGACCAGTCGTAGTCGACAGATTGCACGGCGGTCGGACGAACTTTGGCGCGACCTGCCGCAGGTTCTTCCACGGGCTGTTCCTCTTCTGTGACCTCGACATCACCCAGGAGTTGCACGAGGTCGGTCGCGCTGTCCTCGGCCGGAGCCGGTTCCTTTTTCTTCCGTCGTGTCACCGGCGGAACATCCTCTTCGGTTTCATCCGAAGCCAGCTGTACTTTCTGCTTGTCTTTCTTCGGCGTCTGGACGAGCGTGTGATTCAGCGTGTTCAGCTGCACGATCGCTTCCGCCGCCGCCTTGTTTCCCGGTGAATGCGAGAGAGCGCGGCTGTATTCCTTCACCGCGAGGTCCACGTGTCCAGTCTGGGCGTAGATGTAAGCGAGATTGTTGCGGGCCGTGCCTTCGTCGGCATTGCGACGGAACAGATGATACGCCTCTTCGGTCTTGCCCATGTATCCCAGCGTCATCGCGAGATTGTTCTGCGTGCGCACGTCACGAGGATCGAGCTTCATCGCCTCGCGGAGCACCTTCTCAGCGGGTTCATAGGCGCCATCGACGGTGTAGGCATAACCGAGATCGTTGAGGATCGCGATGTTCTCTTTGTCGAGTTCGCGCGCCCGGATCAGCATTTCGATGCCATCGTGGGCTTTTCCCTGACGGACCAGCACGACGCCTAACCGCTGGTAATAGCGGGCGTCCTTCGGCGATTCTTCCGAAAGTTTGCGGTAGTTCTGCTCGGCGCGATGCACGTCGCCGTTGCGTTCCATGACCTGGGCGAAGTCGTAGCGGTTCTCGCGATCTTTAATCCGATCGCTCCAGGGGTTCCACACCAGCTTCCGGGCCGACGCGCACCCCGGTAGAAAACAGGTGATGAGCGCAACACCCACCAACCACTGCCGAGCCTGGGACCATTTCCGCATGATGGCATCCTTGCCGCTGTCTGAATCGTCAGGTCTGATCGAGTCGAACCGGTGCTTAGAATCCACCGCCGAAGCCGCCACCACCACCGAAGCCGCCGCCGAATCCGCTTCCCACGCCGCCGTTGTAGCCATTCTGCCCGGAGAACCCGTTTTCAAAGGCTTGCTCGGCCTCGAAACCTTGGAAGCCGGGGGTTAACGCCGGCGCAACCACCACGCGTTCATCGGCATGGTTGACCCCGAACGACTTGAGCGCGCGGGAGACAAATTCGCGGCGTTCCATGTCCAGTTCTTCATGACCGTTAACCGGGAACTGATGCCGTGAGGCCGGCGCGACGCTCATCGTGCTGCGTTCAATGATCACCGGGAACGGCACCGCCCCGAATCGCGCGGCGATCTGCTTCACGTGATCCATGCCGGCGGGATTCAACTGCGACGAGTTCCCCACCCATTCGTGTTCATGGACAACGAAGTCGGAGGCTTCGGCGTTCTCTTCCTGCTGCTGCCAGATGGGATCGCTGATGGTCCCCTGCGGTGTCGGCTGAAGGTCAACGAGCGGCGTCCGCTTCCAGTCGCCGCTGCCGACACACCCGGCTGCCGCGGCGAGCAACGTGGCGGTCGTCCATTTCTGCAGATTGCGGGGCGTGGTCATGATTCGTGAATCCTCAAGACTCATCGCGGGGCTTGTTCCGCGATAAGGTAATGTCAGTCGTACTCGATCGCGTATCTGCAGCGGCTTACTGGCTGAATCCAAAGGGACCGTCGAGATAAAACTGCTGGGACATTTCGATCGATTTCATGTCGTCATATCCGGCCCGTTTCAACCGGCTGCGATAGAGCGGCCACACGGTTCCGCGGTGATGACAATTCGGATGCCCTTCGATGTCGCCGTAGTAGAAGAAGTCTTTATCCGTCGGTTCGGTGACTTCCATCCCCGGCAGGATCTGCGGCGCATGTTCGGGATCGAGCGCGTGGACCAGTTCCGGCGAGACGAGGACGATCAACTCTGTTTCATCCCGACTCATGCTCTTGTCGCTGAACAGCACGCCGAGGCCGGGGATATCGCCGAGGAACGGGATGCGACGGATGGTGCCGTTCTGCTGTTCTTGCAACAAACCGGCGATCGCGAGGACCTGCCCTTCACGCATATCCACAGTCGTGGTGACACCGCGGGTGTCGAGTCCGAAGATCCCGTTGACCGCGTTGTCACGATTGAGAGTGCTGAAGGTCGGCGAGACCTGCAGACGAATCCGGTCTTTATCCACCACGGTCGGCGTGAACGCGATCGAGGTCCCGAAACCTTTGAACGATGTCGTCGCGGCCTGGGCGCCGCCGACACCGACCACCGTCGGCACAGCGAATTCACCGCCGGACAGGAACGTGGCCGGTTGACCGCTGAGCGTGACGAGGTTCGGTTCCGCCAGAATCTTGGCCGAGCCGTTGTTCATCATGGCCCGCAGAATCAGGTTGAACGAGCCGTCGCTGAACGTTCCCGAGAAGATCGCATTCCCGCCCCCGCCGAGTGCCGAAGCGAGAAAGAACTCGTTG
>DASRYX010000674.1:0-7465 GCA_035686985.1 Planctomycetaceae bacterium
CCGCCGCTCCGACAACGCCGGAGATCGGCAGCAACCGCATCACCACCTCCCGGCAGCGGCTGGTCAACACGCGGCATTTCCAGCTCGGTTATACAGTCGATGAAGTCGGCCCGTCGGGCATCGGCAGCGTCGAACTCTTTATCACGCAGGACAACGGCCGCAAGTGGTTCCGCTATGGCGAAGACGCGGACCACACCAGCCCGTTTGATGTGAAACTGAATCAGGACGGCGAATACGGTTTCACGATCCGCGTCCGCAGCGGAGCCGGATTGTCGAACGATCCGCCGACGCCGGGCGAACTGCCGTCGATGAACGTGTGTGTTGATCTCACGCCGCCGGCTTTGGAACTACTCTCCGTCGAACAGGGCCGCGGGCAGGAACTGAACCAGATCCTGATCCGCTGGCGTTCGCAGGACGCGCATCCCTCGGACAAGGCGATCTCGCTGTATTACTCGGCGAATCCGAACGGTCCGTGGGAACCGATCAGCACGTGGCGACAGGACACCGGCTCGTTCGCGTGGGGCGTTGGCCCCGGCGTTCCCGGCCAGGTGTTCGTCCGCGTGATGGCCCGCGACGCCGCCGGGAACATCAGCAAGGTCGATTCGACGCAGCCGCTGCTGGTCGACCTCACCCGCCCGACCGCCCGCATCGTCGACGTGGAAACATCACCCGTCGGCCCGCGGTAGTCCGGTTTAGCCGCGACGCACAGCGGAGCGCTGTTTGATCGACGGAGCGCTCCCCTCCGGGTCGCGGCTAAACGTATTCGCCGATCGAAACTGGTCTTGGCGATCTGGCGGTTCGCCTCCATAATCTCGCCGCCAGAGTTTGCCCAGTTTGACTGTCCGGTGCGGATGGCCGGATGGACCGGGGAACTCACGCGAGACACCGGGCGATCCTCGTGAAGTCGCCCGCGAGCATTCGATATCCCCCGTTGCGACGCTTCTTCGCTGGTTTGCACAGGATGGCCGACCCGCATGGCGGAAACGATTCCCGAACGGGGTGATTGCGACGTGATTCGTTTGCCGGGCCTCGCCGGTGAATCACCGTTGTCGGCCCATCTGGTCGGCATCAGCGGCTCAGGCATGCGCGGCCTCGCGGAACTGCTCTGCGGTCTCGGCTGGACGGTCAGCGGGTCCGACCTCAACCCGCTCCCGGCGTGTTTACAGCACCGGCTTTACAGCGGCTTGACGTTCCACCAGGGACACGCCGCGCACCATGTTCCGCCGTCGGCCGATGTCCTGGTCTACAGCCCCGCGATTCCGGCGAGCAATCCCGAACGCCAGATCGCGCAGCAGCGGGGCATTTCCGAATTGAGTTACACACAGATGCTCGGTGCGCTTATGCAGGGCCGCCGCGGTGTTTGTATCGCCGGGACGCATGGCAAGAGCACGACCACCGCGCTGACGGCGACGATTCTCACCGACGCGGGATTGCAACCGTCGGCGATCTTCGGAGCCGAACGCTGTGATCATGGCCGCAGCGCGTGGGGTGGCCACGGCGATCTATTCGTCGTCGAGAGTTGCGAATTCCAGCGGAGTTTTCTGGAATTTTCGCCACAATTCGCGGCGATTCTGAATGTCGAACCCGATCACTTTGATTGCTTCGCCGACCCGCGCGAAATGGTCGCGGCGTTCTCCGAGTTCGCCGCTCAAGTTCGCCCCGACGGCTTGCTGCTGACCCGGGCCGAAGACGCGATGGCCCGCGAGGCCGCGCAGGCGTCAAAGGCGCCGATCGTCACCTTTGGCTGGACGATGGACGCCGACTGGTGGGCGGGCGATGTTCGGCGAACCGCGAGCGGCAGCCGATTCCGCATTTTCCGTCGCGGGCAATATGTCACCGAACTGATGCTACCGCTGATCGGCAAGCATAACGTTTTGAACGCGCTCGCGGCCGCCGCACTCTGCTACGAGATTGGCGTCCCCGCGGCCGCAATCCGCAACAGCGTCGCCGAGTTCCCCGGCATCCACCGGCGGTTTGAAGAAATCGGCTCGTGGCGCGGTGTGACATTGATGGACGATTACGCCCATCATCCGACCGCCGTGACTGCGACCCTCGACGCCATACGAGAAAAATTCGGCCGTCGGCGGCTGTGCGTGGCGTTCCAGCCGCACCAGATCTCGCGCACGACGGCGCTCATGGATGACTTCTCGCACTGTTTCTCCGCGGCCGATCAGGTGTGGATCACGCCCGTGTTCGCCGCGCGGGAGACCGTGAACTCCGAACCGACGGCCGTGTCCGAAGAACTGGTTCGCCGGTTGAAGCGACACGGAATTGCCGCGGAATTCTCCCCCTCTCTTGACCAGCTTGTGACGGTTTTGGAGGATGGGCTTCGGCCGGGCGACGTCTTTTTGACCATGGGCGCCGGCGACATCGACCAGGTTCATCATGCATTCACTCGACGAGTTTCAGGACATTCTGCTTCGCAACGAGAGCCTCGCTCCCTACACATGGTTGAAGGTGGGCGGCCCCGCGCAGTTCTTCCTCACTCCGCGTAGTGTTGAGGAGCTCTCGCGCATCCTGCAGGTCTGCAGCGAGCAGGGGATCGCCGTGCATCTGCTCGGGAGCGGGTCAAACTTGCTCGTGCGCGATGAAGGCGTGAGCGGCGCCGTCGTGCGGATGACCGATCCGGCCTTTTCCCAGGTGACGATCGACGGCACCACCGTCCGCGCGGGGGCCGGGGCGCTATTGTCGCACGTGATTGCCGAAACCGTCCGTGCGGGACTCGCCGGATTTGAAAATCTGTCCGGAATCCCGGGCACGATCGGCGGCGCGATCCACGGCAATGCCGGGGGGCGTCATGGCGAAGTCGGCCCGCTGGTGAAGTCCGTCACCCTGATGGATGCCCAGGGGAAAACATTCACCCGCAATCGCGATGAGCTCAATTTCTCCTACCGGCAATCGGGTCTGGATGACCTGCTGGTGCTGGACGTGACCTTTGACCTGCAGCGCGATGATCCGGATCAGATTTCCGATCGGTTGCGGAAACTGTGGATCACGAAGAAGGCGTCACAGCCGCTGAGTTCCCAATCGGCAGGTTGCATCTTCCGCAATCCCCGCGGTTTATCAGCTGGCGAGCTCATCGAGCAAGCCGGTTTGAAAGGGACGCGGATCGGCGGCGCCGAGGTCAGCGACCGGCACGCGAACTTCATCGTCACGCACCAAGGGTGTACATCCGCGGACATTCTCCGGCTGATGGACCTGATCCGCTCCAAGGTCTCCGGCCAGTTCGGAGTTCCACTGGAGACGGAAGTTCATATCTGGTAGAAGCCGCCCCGGAACTCTGCTGAACGGGTAACCATCCGGCGGAGTACCAAAGCTTTTCGCTTCACGGACGTGGCGAAACAGCATGCGGGCCAGGCGTAATAAGTTATCGTTTAGCACGACGCTCTCACTCAAGGAGGAGTGGAGATGGGGAATGGTCTTGGAATAGCGCTGGCGTGGTTATCGCTGTGGGGGCAAACGGCTCCTGCACCCACGCCCAACTCGGAACCGCGCTATTACCTGATCCAGGTGCGGATCATTGAGGTCGACGAAGAGGGGAAGCAAACCGTTGTCGCGTCGCCCACGCTGCAAACCACGGGGGACGCCACCGGTGTCACCGTGGATCCCAAGCGCGGCCGCAAATTCGAATTCCATTTCAACGCGATCGATCCGAACGCGCCGACCACCACCGTCGGCGAGAACGATGACGTTTCGGGCAAGCCGATTGTGACCGCGGATGCGATGAAACTTCCGCCGCAGCGCGTCACCTTGAAAGCGGTTCAGCAGACCCGCAAGGAGATTCTGAAAGCCATCGCCGATCAGGCCGGCCTACAACTGATGCTGGATGCCGACACCGTCGCCGCAACCGCGGCGCCGCTGTTGACGCCGATCTCGCTGGAACTGCAGAACACACCGGTGGAAGAAGCGATCCGGCAGATCGTCGAGCCCGCGAAGTTGAACTTCGCCATGCGGCAGGACCTCGTGCTGATCGGCGCGACACCGTTGAAGCCCGCATCAGCGAAAGCTACGGCGGGAACTGCGTCGATCGCCGTGCCACCGTCGACATTGCCCGTCGCGTCCGGAGTGAAGCCGCTGGAACTGCCCGCCAACCCCGGCGTGATGAGTGTCCGCGTCTATGCGGTGCAGGACCTGGTGAAGGTCGACGCGGAAACGCAACGCCCTGTCTTCAAGCCGCTGATCGAACAACTGCAGAAGATGGTCACCACGGAAACCTGGGACACTCAAGGCGGCATGGCGACCATCCGCGGCTTTGATTCGACGGTCTCCCTGGTTGTACGGCAAACCCCCGCGGGCCACGACGCCGTCGCGAAGGTCCTCGCTGAGATGCGTACGAAGATCACAACGCCATGAAAGGCAGTGCAAAGTGATTAATGCAAAATGAAAAGTGCAAAGTGAGCAGAGACAGAACCCAATCCGTCTTTCACTTTGCATTTTTCATTATTCACTGCTCACTTTGCACTGCGTTTGTTGAACCGCGCGGAACAGAACGCCCGCTCGCTAATCCACCATGCACAAGGATGTGCCATGCTTCGCTCGAATCAGTCTTCCCCATGGCGGATTGCGCTGCTCGCCGGCGGCGAGTCTGATGAGCGCGCGATCAGTCTGAAAAGCGGGGCCGCGGTGCACGCCGCTCTGGCGTCGCGCGGTCATCTTGTCGTCCCGATTGATCCCGCGGACGTGGACCTCGACAGCCTCGACTGGCAGCAGTTCGATATCGCGTTCCTCGCTCTGCATGGCCGCTTTGGTGAAGACGGGGTGGTGCAGTCGATCCTCGACAAGCACGGCGTGCCTTACACCGGCAGTGATGCCAATGCGTCACGGCTGGCCTTCAGCAAATCCGCGGCGAAGGAACGGCTCGCACAGTTCGGTGTCGCGACCCCGCCGTATCTGCTCATTCACTATGCCGACGACGCCGAACGCATTCGCCGGCTCGTCAGCCAGATCGGCTATCCGCTCGTGGTGAAGCCCGATTCGCAGGGGTCCAGCCTCGGCGTGACGATCGTCCGTCGCGAAGCCGATCTCGCCGCGGCGCTCACGCATTGCTTCCAGTACGACAGTTTCGGCGTTGTGGAACAGTTCATCGCCGGCACGGAATGGACGGTCGGCCTGCTCGATGACCTCGTGCTGCCGCCGATTCAAATCGCCACTCCGCGCGAATTCTACGACTACGAAGCCAAGTACGAAGATGACGCCACGCAATATCTCTTCGAAACTCAGGCCCCGCAGGCGTTGCTGACACAGATCAAAGACATCGCCGCGGACGCCTGCCGTGCGCTGCAGACCCGCGGCTTGGCCCGCGTTGATCTTCGCATCGATGAACAGGGCCAACCGTGGGTCCTGGAGATCAACACGATTCCCGGTCTCACCGACCACAGTCTCGTTCCGAAAGCGGCCGCGAAACTGGGCATTGACTTTGCCGAGTTTTGCGAGCGCACCATCGTTGCGGCTTTTTCGGGTCGTCCGCCGCGCCCCTACCTCTTGCAGAATCCCGCAGTTGCCCGCCGGTTAGCCGATCCGCGGTAACAAACGTCCGCGATCTTCACCGCACGGTCTCACACGGTCGATCACAACTAGCACCGTCTCCTCTACGTCCGGTCCCCTCTTCCGTGGGGGAGAGGCCAGGGTGAGGGGGGTGAACGGGCCAACGACTGGATTCTGACGGGAGCTCCTGCACTGAGCATGTGCAGTTGCGGGATGAGTCCGCTCAATACGTGGGAGACACACGCCCCCTCACCCCAGCCCTCTCCCCGAGGGAGAGGGGGCCGGAAGTAACCCGCAGGGTGACACATGGGACGAAGCAAGTCAGCGACCGAATCAGCCGAAGGGTTCCGCGAGTGGTTGTTTCAGCCCGCGCGGCTCTTGCGGTTCGCGCTGTTCGCCGGGTTGCTGGTTCTCGCGCCGTGGCTGTACCGCCAGCTGCCGCCGTTGTCCGCGCGTGATGAATATCGCCTCACACTCGACCAGATTGTGATCGACCCGGCACCGGTCGCGCCGATCCCGGCGGACCTCTTTGCCCAGGTTCAGAAGCGCGCGGAGCTACCTGACAAGCTGTCAGCACTGGATGGCCAGCTCCCGCAACGACTCGCCGACGCGTTCGCGCTCCATCCGTGGATTGCCCGCGTCGTAGAAGTCCGGAACGAGTTCCCCGCCGCGGTGAAAGTCACGGTCGAGTATCGCCAGCCGGTCGCGCTGGTGCAGGTGCCGCACGGCTACTACGCCGTCGATGGCGAAGGCATTCTCCTGCCGCCGCAGGACTTCACCACAGCCGATGCCAGTCAGTACCTCGTCATCAAGGGGATCATCTCAACGCCGCAGAACGGGGCCGGTCACCGGTGGGATGACCCCGCGCTCACCGCTGCCGCGCAGCTCGCCGAGTTGCTGACATCGAAGTGGGAACAATTGCAGATTGCGTCGATCATTGCTCCGCGCGACGCGGCCACCGGCGGCGATATCGATTCGCTGCAGTTCGACCTGCTCACGGCCAACGGGACACGGATCCTGTGGGGCCGCGCGCCGGGATCGCAGCATCCGGGGGAACTCACGCCGGCGCAGAAGCTCGGCCGCTTGAACAAGTACCTCGCGGAGTTCGGCAGTTTTGATCGCCCCAGCGGGCCGTATGAAATCGACATCCGCCGCTGGCAGGAGATCACGCGGAAACCGCTGACGAACGCGACCAGTGCCTCGCGGGTGAAAGAGCCGACGACGAAGCGGAGATGACACGTTGAGTAACGTTTAGCCGCGATCCGACAGGGGAGCGCGTCACGTTGCCAACACCGCGCTCCCCTGCGGGTCGCGGCTAAACGTGTCATGAACGGCATCCCGCACGCGCTGAGCCATCTCCCACGCGGTCACATAGTGATAGCGGAACTGCGGGTGTTCGCGGTGCGTGCGGGCGAGATCCGCGTGGAACTGTTGCACGGTTTCACTGAGCCACATCGTCAGGTTCGACGGTTTGCAGCCGTGCGTGTGCAGCTTCACGAACCGCCAGTTCGGCTTGCCGACGACGGTCACGCCCGCTTGCAGCCACAACGGTAACCGGCGAATCATCGGCGGGTGACTGTCGAGCAGATCGCCGTTTTCAACCTTCGGCATCACGCCCCACTTGCGACGACCGAAGTCGAACGCCAGCGGTCCCTGAATCATCAGCAGGCTATCCGGCGGCGGTGCTTTGCTGGCTTCTGCCAGCACACAACTGTGTTCATGCGACGCTCGGCAGCCGGGACAATCCTGCGCATGGTAGATGCGGTTGATGATCCGCGGTTGCGTGTCGCTCGGAGCCGAGGGAAACGTGAAGTCGCCATAACATCCGGTTTCGAGCAGGATCGGAATCTCATGATCGACGCCGCACCAGCGGCCGTCCCGTCGTGAATTATTCAGCGCCCAGTTGCCATGAATGAAGCCGTAGACGATCTCGCCGCTGACGGGGTCGCGCCGCAGTAAGCCGTGCTGATAAAACAGATCC
>DASRYX010000675.1:0-10790 GCA_035686985.1 Planctomycetaceae bacterium
GAATCACACGCGTGGATTTCGTGGGGCTTCCGCACCGCGGTGCGCCCCCGCCACCCGATGCTCACGGTGAAAATGGCCGCTCTGTGACGTACAGCTCAAAACCGTCGCCGCGATCAGAAATAAGACTCAGACGGCCGTCGGGCGTCCAGGCGGGAAAATTATCGATCGCCGCATTTTCCGTGACGTTTCGCGGCGGTTGCGAACCGGCGGTGTCCTGCACATAGATTTCGAGATTGCCGTCGCGATTGGACACCCACGCCAGTAACTTCCCGTCGGGTGACCAGCAAGGATAATCATCGAGCCCGAAGCTTGACGTAAAACGGCGAAGATTGCCGCCGTCGGGGTCCATCAGCGCGATCTCAAAATTCCCCCAGCGGCTCGTGGCGAAGGCAATTGTCTTGCCATCGGGCGACCACGCGGGATGCGCATCGGTGGCGACATCATCGGTGAGCCGCATCCACTCTTCACCGTCGATGTCCGCCGCGTAGATTTCCTGGTTGCCCTGATACGTCGACGAAAACGCGAAACGTTTGCCGGTCGGTGACCACGCCGGCGATTCCTCGTGCGACAGTCCCTTGCGACTGATTGCCATCGGCGTCGGCGTGCGCTCCATCCATGTGATGCGATGGACTTCCATATCACCCTGACCCGGCGAAACTTTGTCGAACGTGAAGAGCAGACTTTTTCCATCGGGCGCGAAGACCGCGTCGAACTCCGGAGTCTCCGGCATCGTCAGCCGCTCTTCATTGCCGGTGACGATGTTCCGTACGAAGAGAAAAATGGTCGAGCCGCGATGCCGGGCGAACACCACGTGTTGCCCATCCGGCGACCAGTTCGGCCGCTGTTTCAGCAAGCCATCGTTGGTGATCTGTCGGACGGAGGGCGGTGCCGCGCTGAGCGCGGTCGCGATTGTCATCCCGATGATGCCCGCCCGCAGCATCATCCGATGAGATCCTCAATGCGGTTGCCTTGCGGCAACAGGTTGTTCGTCGTCAGCGACGTGGTGGTGATGCCGAGTTGTCCGAGGACCGTGGCAAAGAGATCGGCCGACGTAAACGCCGCCGTCGCGGGATATTCGCCGAGTCGATCGCTCGCGCCGATTACCTTCCCGGCCTGTAATCCACCACCGGCAACCAGCCCAGAGTAAACGTGTTCCCAATGATCACGCCCGGCTTTGTTGTTGATCTTTGGTGTGCGGCCGAACTCACCGACGGCGACCACGACGGTTTCGGACAGTAATCCGCGCTCTCGCAGGTCATCGAGCAGAGCGGAAAGAGCGCGGTCGAGCATCCACGCATGGCGGTCCTGATACTGCTGGAAGTAGCGGTCGTGCATATCCCACCCGCCGTCGCCCGAGTCTTCCACCGGCTCCACATGCGAGCTCCAGTTGACCTGCACGAACTTGGCGCCGGCTTCGACCAGCCGCCGCGCGAGCAGGCAGCATTGACCGAAACGATACTTGCCGTAGCGCCGTCGCAGCGGTTCGGGTTCGCGGTCGAGATCAAACACATTTCTCGCGGCGGGGTCAGTCAGCAGTGAGAACGCCTGCTGGTAGTATTCGTCCAGCCGCGCCATGTTGGGAGAACGGTCAACGCCGCGCGCCAGCTGATCGAGACGCAACTGCAACTTGCCGCGAGCGTCAATGCCGCTGGGGGTTAGACCATCGGCCAATGTCAGATGCGGGAGTTCGAGCCCGGTGTCGGGATGGTAATCGAGCCGGAAGGGATCATGCATCGGTCCGAGTGCTGCCCCGCCCTCACCCGTGATGGCCCGCTTGCCCTGATGCAGATGGCCGCCGAGCGTCATGAACCGCGGCATGCCGGTGGACGCGCCGAGAATCTTCGAGACGATTGAACCGTGTGTCGGTTCGACGGCGCCAGGAAGAACTTGGCCGCTCAGGCTTGCGGCTCCGTTGCTGCTCCCCGTGAGACCGATCGTTCCGGCTATGCCATGATCATTGGACGTGCCGCGCAGTGATCGCAGAAGGGAATAGGTGTGAGCCCGCTTCGACAGTTGCGGCAGGAGTTCGCAGATCTCGACGCCCGGAACGGTCGTGGGGATCGGACTGTACGGCCCGCGGTATTGCACCGGGGCGTTGGGCTTCAGATCAAACGTATCAAGATGGCTCGGCCCGCCCCACAGCCAGAGCAGAATCACCGATTTCGCGGGAGCCGCTTCCGGGGATCTGGCTTGCGCTCGCAAGGCATCCGCGAGGCTCACCCCGACGGCGGACAACGCGCCGGCACGAATCAACTCGCGGCGGGTGAGCCGCTGGCAGTCGCCGGTGAGCAGTTGGCCGATGCGCAGCACTCAAATCGATCCCAGGCAATCAGTCATTGGGAGGGCAAAGAACCCATTCATCAGGATTGATCTGATTCTCGCATGTCGGCCGCTGATGGCAAGGCCACTTGAGCCAAGTCGAGATCGCCGACTATTTCCATTGTTTGAGGATCGCCTGCTTGATGCGACCGACGTATTCGCTATCGTCGGGGCTCGGCCGCAACCGGTTCTCGAACGGTCGGGCTTTCTCGCCAAGTTCCTGCAGCGCGGTGACCGCCGCGAGTCGCACCGTGGCCAGCGGGTCGGTTTCCGCGACTTTTACGAGTTGCTCGACCGGCGCGGGATCGTTAGATGCCATCGCCAGACCGCGGGCGGCGATGACACGGACCTGGGGATCGGGATCGCTTGCCGCCAGACTTCGTAAGCGATCTGCAACCGCGGCGATGTCACGCATTTCCGGTGCTTGTGTCCACGCCCACACGCCCCAATAACGCATCGCCGGGTGATCGTCCTGCAGGGCCCGGCGGTATGCAGCGCGACGTTCTTCGAGCGGCAGAAAATCGCTTTGTCGCAGGGCCAGCAACCGGTCCAGCGCCCCCGTCTTCTGCAACGTCTCCCGCCAATGCGGCCGTGACACGATTTCTCTCTCAATCGCAGTCGGCGGCGTGCCGACGGTCCACCGCAGCGGCTTGGACGGATTGAAGCCGATCCGGTTCGCCTGCACGGCGATCGCCTCACCCGTCTTGGCGGAGAACGGTTCGACGTAGAGTTCCCAGTCACCTTTGCCGATGGGGGCGTCCTGCCTGGGCAAACGCACGAACTGCAGCGAACTGCCCGGCGTCGCCGCCTGCAGAGTGATCCGAAGTTGATCGGCGTGCTGCGGATCGAGTGCTTCGGACACGCTCGGTGCGTCAGTCACTTCATACTCGTCACCCGGACGTTTCAGGCTGTCAAAAATGGCTTCGGGAACGAGACCGACATCGCCCGTGGATCGCATCCACCGTTCACACTCGGCCCGCATTCGCAGCAGGATGTCGCGATAACGTTCGTCATTCGCAAGATTATTCAATTCGTGCGGATCGGTTTCGGTGTCGAACAGTTCCTCCAGCGGCTTCGTCGGCCGGAAATACTGCGCGGGGCCGTTCGTCAATTCTCCCGCGGCGTTCAACCGGCGCATCTCCTGCATCATTGGCATCTGGTTCATGTAAGAGATGTTCTGTGCGTATGACAGATCATGCCGGAAATTGCGGAGATACTTGAACCGTGCGTCGCGCACCATGCGGATGAGATCGTACGTTTCATCCATCCGGTCGCGGTGACCGTAGACGTATTGCCGCGGTTCGACTGCCTTCGGACCGAGGAACGATTGCCCCTGAAAGTGCGCAGGAATGGTAACACCGGCGAGTGACAGGACCGTCGGTGCGAAATCGACGAAGGCGACCAGATCGCGATTCACTGCCCCAGGCGCTGCCCCATCCCTGCGCCATTTTTCTGGCGTGCGGATGACGAGTGGAGCGTTGGTGCCGGAGTCGTAGAGCCAGCGTTTGCAGCGTGACAACCCCCGGCCGTGATCACCCCAGAACCAGACAATCGTGTCGTCCGCAAGGCCGTCCGCTTCCAATTGCTTGAGGACCTCGCCGACCTGTGTGTCCATCGCGGAGACGATGTCATAGTAGTTGGCCACATCGCGGCGGACGACGGGGTTGTCAGGATAGAACGGCCAGATCGGAGCTTTCGCAGGATCATGCCGGGACGACGCCGGGAGTGCCGCGATGAGTTTTTGCGTCGACGGTGACGGGTCGCGCACCTGACTTTCGTGCGAAGTGGTGAAGTTGATCACGCAAAAGAACGGCTGCCCGTCTTTGCGGCCGCGCCAATCGGCCTTGTTGCTGTTCTCGTCCCACGCGGTCGGCGGAGGTTCGAACTGATAATCGGTTTTGACGTTGTTCGTGCAGTAATACCCGGCAGCCCGCAGGGATTCGGTAAAACATCGTACTTCTGCTGGAGGCACACCTTTGCAGCGCATGTGGTGCGTGCCGATGCTTGGCGGATAGCAACCCGTGATGATGCCACTGCGGGAGGGGGCACATACCCCGGCGTGCGTGAAGCAGCGCGTGTACCGCACACCTTCCGTGGCGAGTCGATCAATGTTCGGCGTAACGGCGTACGCATCACCGTAGCAACCGAGATCGGGGCTGGTATCTTCGCAGCTGATCCACAGGATATTGGGCCGCGCGGGCGTCTCTGCCGCCCACATTGGCGCGATAAACAAAAATGCGAACGTCAGCCAGAATCCTCTCCGCCCCATGGTGCGCTCCTCGTGATCCGAATGGAATTCGAGCAGCGTACTACATGGGACGTTGAGGAGAATAGTGACCGATCACTGCGCCGCGAGTTTCGTCGCCGGCGGAACGGCTGTCGATTCCGATGACACAACCGGTCGCGCCAGCATCGCGGCGGCGAAACCGATCGGCGGCTTCTTCGGTCCGGCGTTCGTCCGCGTCTGAAACTCCGCCCAGGCGTGCGGCCAATCCCACACACCCTCATCGATATGTCGCAGCACCATCAGCTTCTTGACTTCGTCCATTTCGGCGAAGCTCAAGCCGTCGGTGCTCGCGGCGGCATCGGCAATCGGGATCGCGGCCCGAATCGGTTCCGGCCAATAGTCCGTGAGGAACTTCCGCCGCAGTTCAGCATTCGGCCGCGCGAACGGAATGAACGCGTCAATCCGCCCGGGACGGCGGATCGCGGGATCCAGTTGTGACGGCGTGAGGTTCGACGTGAAGACATAGACCACGCCCTGCGGAGTATCCATGCCATCCAGAGCGCTGAGCAACGCGGAGTGATCCTGCGTCGTGCCAACCTGTTCGCGGTTTTCCAGGCCGCGATCGAAGTCGTCGAGAAACACCAGTCCCGGTTCATCGAGTGACAACAACGGTGTCAATTCACCGGACGTGCGCGCGCGGTCGTACTCTTCACCGCTGATCGTCTTCCATTCCAATCCGTGCTGATTGGCCTGACCGCGCAGCCACCGCGCGGCCATCGTCTTGCCGTTCCCCGGCTCACCGAGCAGCATCACGCCGCGGCGCAGCGGGACCTGAAACTCCTCCCACGCCCGCTTCCCCTTCAAGAGGAAACCGATCGTATTGTCCCACAGGCGTTGTCGATCGGCATCAGCCATGAGCGGCGGGGGGACTTCCGGATCATGGGCCGCCGAGCGACGCAGGAACCGGTAGAGCCGCGCGTACTCATCTTGCGGACAGATCCACAATGATTGCGTGGTCAACTGCTTGCCAATGACCTTCGGATAGAGCGCCATCAGGACAGGAATGCGACGATCCGGTGTGCGGACTTCGTACTGCGCGAAGCCGATCATCAGATTGTGACCGTCGCTACCGCAGCTCCATTCGCGAAACGGCAGATCATCGCCGAAACCGAAATGCTGCGGACGGGCGGCGGCCTTCTGCAACGCCGTTTGCAGACACCATTCGAGATCGAACGGTGCGCACGGACGCTGTAGGCGTTGTTCGGCGATCTGCAGCAGTTGCCGCATGAGCGCCTGAGATTCGTGAATCGACGTGTCCATGTTCACACCGGGGTGCCAACCCGCTTCTCAGCCCACGGCTCCCCACGGAGCGATGGCGAAGGGGTGGACGATGGACACAGTTGGCAGAAGCAGGTTCGCGCGTAGGGTGGGCTATGCCCACCATTTTTTGAAAAGTGGATGGTGGGCACAGCCCACCCTACCACAGTCACCGATCACGAATCTGGTCGAGCAACCGCTGTGTCGCGAGCAGTTCCCGCGCGAACCCGGTGGTGAGTTCCTGGCGACCGCCGCCGGGGAGCACTTCCCACGTGTAGGTTTCGACTTCGAGATGCGGCGCGTACGGCAGTTCGGGAAGGACCTGCAGAGCCGCAATCAGTTCGGCCCGCGTCGTCCCCAGCGGACCAATTTGCTCGGCGTCGACGGGCACATGAAAATGAACGCGCCAATGATCCGCGTCACGAAACGCCGCCGGCGGATCATCCGTCAAACCCGCATCCAGATCGAGGTAATGCACCGTTCCCGCGGCCGTCTTCGCAAAGGTCTGGTGCAGATATCGCGGTTCGATATATTTTCGTAACGCCGCGCGAATCAATGGGTCGCGACCAGCATTGGGGGCGTCAATCGCACAGCTGATGTGAACCTTATTGATGCGAATTCCCGCGGCATGCAACGACCGCAAGGAGGCCGGCACATCTTCAAATTCGACGGCCTGATGGCAGACGTCGTAGCAGACACCCAAATGCTCTTCCACCTCGGTCAACGACTTCCGTGCCGTCGCTCGATCCCGCAAACGATCAAAGAACGCAATCGTTTCCGGCGTGGTTTCCAGGACACACAACGGTTCCGGCTCAATCGCCAGCCGCACGATCCGGCCGTCGTGATCTTTCAGATCGGCCAGGAACCTTGCGAGATCGATCAATGGATCCAGACACCGATCGACAAAGTCAGCACTCGTCGCCAGAGCTTTGAACCCCAGCGGGACCGTCGAGATGCTCCCTTCGACACCGGGGGGGAGCAGGTGTGCGAGGACCACGGCGCAATCCTGCGTGTATTGCCGCCGGACCGGTTGCGTCCAGTCCGGCAGGTAGACCTGCTCCTTCACCCGATCGCTGTGAAAGTTGCCATACGGAAACGCGTTCAGGGTGTAGACAGGAATCTTCTGCGAGGCGAGCCATTCGGCGAACCGTTCGCGCTCGCGGTCGTCCGCCAGCTCATCGATTACGGACTTCGCCAGCCACAGCCCGGCGGCCAACGGCTGTCCGAATTGCGACCGGATCGGCAGCGTGTACTGCGACAGCCCCGCGAGCACCTCGTGCACGGTCTGTCCGGGATGCACGTTGGTGCAATAACTCAGCGGCAAGGTACTCAATGTCATCGAAGTCGAACACCCGGCGTCTCGAAGATCCTGCGGACGAGGCCATCACAATCCGCCTGCGGCCACCAATACCGCATCATCGCAGGCGGTGCCGGAGCCGTCCACTATACTTCGTTGCGATGAACCGTAGGTCAGGCTGTGCCTGACTTATTTTTTCTCGTGGCGTATCGAAAGAAGTCAGGCACAGCCTGACCTACGATTCAGCGAGGCAATCCCGCTTGCACAGGGTCTGGCGGGGGACGATGATCATCCGTAAACGTCACTCTTGGGCGAGCGCAGCGGGGGAACATCGTGACGATTTCGGTGGACTGCGACGAATGCGGGGGAACCTTCAAGGTCCAGGACAAACGCGCCGGCAAGCAGGTCTACTGCAAGCTCTGCAACGCGGTTGTGCGTGTTCCGCGAACGATCGTCGAGACGAGAAACAGCGAACCCGGCCGCACTGAAAGCAGCGACGCCGCTCTCAGCGAGACTCACGAAGACGAACCGGATGAGGTCGCAGCAATCGCTCCCCTGCCCCGGTTGACGTCGTCGTATGAATCGAGCCCGGTGAGGACTCGCCATTCCGGACGACAGCACTCGAGCAACGGCTTCTGGCCGTTGTCCGGCCGAGCGACCGCCGGTTTGGTGGTTGCCGTGGTCCTCGGCCTGATGATCATTGGCTCCAGATTCATCCCCTGGTAGGGACGGGGTACAGCCTGTATGACCTGATCACGCGCTGGGACGAGACGCGCTATCCCACTCTGGCCACGGTCGGGATGCTCCTCCTACTCGGCAGCCCGGTTCTGTCTTCGGCGTGACGGCACTCCTCGGCGCACTTTAACGGTCGCCAAGGACGTGTTCCCCGTCCATCACTTCTTCAATTCGAGCTTATGGCCGGAGAGACCGCCGGCGGGAACGGTCGCCGTGAGGGCGCCCGGCTTGCTGTAGCGTTCCGGCACAATCCAGCCGACTATCGCGACCGGCGCTTTGGGCGCGTTCACTCCCGCCTCGCTGGGCATCAGTGGGGCCAGCCCATCATCGGTTACCGGTCCGGTCGTGCTTTCTTCGTTGCCGATGGAGAGCTTGACCGTGACGTCATGCTCGCCCACGGCGGCGCCTTTGCGGCCGGCCCCTGTGCGGAGAGCAAATTTCCCCGCGGCGTCGGTCATCGCCATGGACATCGTGCCCTCTTTCTTGGGCGTGAAGACCACGGTCGCTCCTTCCACGGGAGATCCGTCCAAGGTCACGATTCCGTCCACGGGCACGATCGGCGGGCCGGAAACTCCGCCCCCACTGCAGCCGAGTGTTACCGAGAGCAATCCCAAACAGACGCATTCAGAGAGTTTCATCACGGCGGCCTATCGCGAGAATGACAATCAATGAAAACCGGGACCGCGAACAGCGATCCCGGATCAGAACGATGTGGGCACTGCCGCTACTAGGGCACTTCAACCGGAACGCCGTCGGATTTCGCGCCCAGTCGGGAGTAAACCGCCATGCTGATGTTCTCGCTGAAGAACCGCACGGTTCCATCGCCCATCAAGATGTGGCAACCGCCGACGTGCTGCGACTTGTACGCCAGTTCGGTGACCCAGTTGCAGCGCCGGGAACAGTCGGCGGGCGACGCGCCAGTGGCAGCGCTGGTGTCGCAGGAATTGTAGTTGATCGGGATGACGGTCGACGTCAGGCCCTGGCCGTTGTTGGAGTTCGCCCAGCCCGCATTCACGTGCCCCGAGCAATTGGGACGGACTTCCCCGAAGTAAATTGTGTTCGAGGTCCCGTCCGTGTTGTCGCGAATGGCCGATGTCCGATAGGCACGGGTGAACATCCCGGGGGCACCATTGTTGCCGGTCGCGGGCAGGTTCCATTGATCAAACGGGGCCGCGCTGCACGGACACGCGCCGTTACCGGTTGCACCGCCAGTCCGCTGCGGACCGAAACACGCCGCATAATTGTGGACCGGCCAGCCGCCCGAACCGATGGGCGGGCTCGATTCCGACGGACAGAAATACGGTGCAATCTTCGTCGTTCGCAATTGCGTCGTGGACGACGGGAACGTAGACGTATCCGCGTCGCACAACGAGAAGTTCCACATGTTGTACAACGGGGCCTGATCGATGAACGGCAACAAGTGGACGAGAATCGAGCCCTTCTGGTGAGTCACACCGATGCAGTTCACGGCGGCCGGCGTCGTATTCGGGAGTGCCCAGAAGGCTCCGGGCGGGAACTGATTGAAATTGTCGTGATAGTTGTGAAGCGCGAGACCAATCTGCTTGAGATGGTTGCGGCATTGTGTGCGGCGGGCGGCTTCGCGCGCCTGTTGAACTGCCGGGAGCAGCAGCGCGATGAGAATGGCGATGATCGCGATCACCACCAGCAACTCAATCAGGGTAAAACCACGGCGAAGTTTCATGGGAGGTCCTTTCGAAGAAGATGAAAGACGTTGAGAGAGGCAACCAGCGATCAGGCAAAGGGGAAGAAGTGAGCCTGACAAAAACGCCAGCTTCCCATGATAGCCGACGCGGTTTCACTAAGTCTGCGCGGTCTCGCAAGACAAAAGACGCTTTGACTGCAGGCTCTAACTGATCAACGGCAGCGAAGTTACACCGCGCTGTCACAGTTGGCAGCGGCGTCATTCGACCGAGAGCGGAACTTGTGACGAACGACGGTGTTCCACTCTTAGGTGCGACACGCGGCGGTTGACGCGATCAATGTCCGCAGCCGTTGGACTCACAGCTGGCCACCGTCGGAGCACCGCCGTTGCGGGCTTTCCATTCCTGATGGGCCTCGTGGTCGCCGATGACGATTTCAAATCCGAGGTCTTCGACCATCTTGAAATCGTCTTCCGCAGGCTGGCCCTTTGTGGTGAGGTAATCGCTCACGAACATCGAGTTCGCGGGGTAGAGGCTCATCGCCTGCATCGACCGCAGGTTCACTTCGCGGCCGCCGGAAACGCGGAGTTCCGCCTGCGGGTTCGCCATGCGGAACAGGCACAACGCCCGCAGACATTCGCGCGGCGAGAGTTCCCGGACATCGCCCAGCGGCGTGCCATCGATGGCGTGCAGGAAGTTGACGGGCGTGGAATGAACTTCGAGTTCGCGCAGCTCGAACGCCACATCGACGAGATCACGCTCGGTCTCACCCATGCCGACGATGAGACCGCTGCACAACTCCAGCCCGGCGTCCCGACACGTCTTCAACGTGTTGAGCCGGTCTTCATAGGTGTGCGTCGAGCAGATCTTTTCGTAATAGCCGCGGCTGCTGTTGAGATTGTGGTTGATGCGGTCGACGCCGGCGTCCTTCAACGTCTTCGCCTGCTCGGGGGTGAGCAGACCGAGGCAGCAGCAGATGTGCAGACCGTGTTCGTCCTTGATTTTCTTGACGGTGCTGGCGATGTGGCCGACTTCACGATCACTCGGTCCACGCCCCGACGCCACGATGCAGTACGTCCGTGCCTGGCTTTCCACGGCCCGCGCGGCTCCTTCCATCAGCTTGGCTTCGTTGAGCATCGCATAGCGCTGGATCGGCGCGTCCGAGATGATTGACTGCGAGCAGTACCCGCAATCTTCGGGACACAGGCCGCTCTTGGCGTTCTTCAGGAAATAA
>DASRYX010000676.1:0-8258 GCA_035686985.1 Planctomycetaceae bacterium
GTATACATCGAGATCATCTCATGCGGCTGACCGGGGAACAGCGTTTCCTGGATCGCGCTCCCGCCCGCTGTCAACTTGATGACCGACACAACTTCTTCCGTGGGCTTGCCGCTATCGTCGGCTTTGACCCAGGTGCCGACCAGCGTCTTCAACTTTTCGATGCCGGCATTCGTCGGCGCAGCCGGATGCTCGTGCTTGTCGTCACCAATCGCCGGAATCACCAGCCCTGCGAGCAGCAGCCCGCTCCACCACCATTGTCGATTCATTTCCCGTTCTCCAGAAGAGGTTTGCGACACGTCCAGGATTGGACGACTGCAACTGGTCGAACGGATGGCGGACGAATCGACAGCGCTTTTTCAAGATTTTTGAGAAATCATTCGACGATCGTGACCGCCGAATTATCTGGCAAGAACGGCTGGCGAACGAGTGGATGAGTGGAAGAACGCGGACTCGGCAAAAGAGCCAAGCGTCGCGTGGAATTCAGCGGGGTGTTCCCAGAAGCCGAAATGGCCGGCGTCCGGTAGCGTGACGATCTTCGCATCGGGGAACAGCCGCGCGAGATGCTGGCTGGCCTCGACCTTGGTCAGACGATCGTTTTCGCCGCCGACCACCAGCACGGGAACATGCACGTTCGGCAACGTGGCCTGTTCGTCAAATTTCGTCATGGCGATGCTGCCGCGGCCGACGACCGCCGGCCAGGCTCGTGCCTGCAATTTCGCAACATGATCGAGCTGCCGCCAGCTTTGCCGACCCGCGAAGCAGAACAGACGCGCGCTGAGGTGCAGCGACCCGTTGCTATAGCTCTGCCAGTTGGACAACCACGTGAGGGGTGCCAGCCAGATGCTCAGGTACGTCAACGGCTTCAGCACCGGTTCCTGCAGAGCCATGAGAATCGGGGCTCCGATGGCCGTTTTGGTCGGGTTGGTGTAGGTCGTGTGAACGAAGATCAGGCCGCGGACCCGGCTTTCGAGATGCTCAGGGTACATCCGGCAGAACACCTGTTGAATCATGCCGCCGATGCTGTGGCCGACGAGGATCACCGGGCCGTCGGTCGCTTCGGTGAGGACCGCTTCCAGATCGGCGGCCATCTTGTCCAGTGAATGATCCGCATTCCGCGGTGCCTTGGATTCGCCCAGGCCCGCAAGGTCCCAGAAGACGAGATGAAAGTGATCTTCGAGGGACGAGCGCAGGTCGTCCCAGTCCGAGCGGTCGAGGCTCCAGCCGTGTGTGAACAGCAGAACCGGTGCGCTTTCGGTTCCAGCATGTTCGATAACCAATTCAGAACCGTCGGGTCGCTGAATCCGCTGCATTCGTCCACGAGGCCGCGAATCGCCTTTTGACCCGGCAGCGTTCAAGAGAGACCACCACAACGGCCACCCCCCGCCGGTACTCAAAAGCACGAGTGCGAGCCCGGAAATCAGATAAGGCATGCCCCCTTGTCGATCACGCTGAACGATCACCGTCCGTTCCTCGTGAGCGTCGGTTCCGGGGCGACTCTCCTCCGGCACGTCGACGGTCACCGTTTCCGGAGCGCTGATTCCGTCGTTCCATTCGTAAAGTGCATAAATGCCCGCTCCGAGCGCGGCGTAAGTGAGCAACCCGGAAAAGAACATCCGTAACACGCTGAAGGGCATCATGCTATCGCACTCCAAAAGGTTCGACCGCGTAGCAGGCAACTTCTGTACCGCCCGCGAGCGCAGCACCTGGCGAACGCCCAGACAACCGGGATGCGCGGTCCAGCATTTGCGGCAATTCGCCGTAGAGAATGGACTGCACCGCGCAGCCACCAGCGACTTTCTAACCACACCGGTCAACGGAAGGACTCGACAATGGCAACCTACACCATGGGACAAGGACGTTATCAAGGCACCACACCCGAGGCGATGGAGCACTCCGAAGGCTATGTCGCCCGCAAGATCGAAGCGCAAACCGCGAAGCTGCCGTCGGATGTGTTTCTGTGGGCTGCGCTGGGATCGATGCTCTGCTCGATCACGCTGAAGATGAACAATCGCGAGCATGACGCGCTGTTCGTCGGCCAATGGGCGGCTCCGCTGCTCCTGATGGGACTCTACAACAAGGTCGTGAAGGTCGCGGGATCGGATCGCCTTCCGGAAACCGGCCCGGTCGGTGGTTGATTCGTTATTCGTACAACCGCTGGCAACGTTCGCAGAAGAACGTCCGGCGACGATGACGACCCAACTGTGCCCGCGTCAGTGCCGTCTGACAGCGGGCACAGGTCTGTTTGGTGTGCGCGAGCCAGTGCTTGCGAAGAACATACGCCTTCTTCCAGCCCAGGAAGTCAAAGCTGTAGTTGCGCACTTCCGTGATCATCTCTGTCAGTTTCTTTGGCGGCAGAGCCCCGACGCGTGACTGCGGGTGAACTTTGATCCGAAACATCACCTCGTTCTTAATGATGTTCCCCGACCCGGCAAAGATCGTCTGATCCAGCAGCGCATCGCAGACCAGCATCTCGGGATGTTCACGCAGCTTTCTCCTCGCCGCTTTGGGATCCCACACGTCGGACATCACATCCGCGGGCCAGTCGTAAAGTTCATCCAGGTCTCCTTCGAGGATCTGTACCGAGCACGCGTAGAAGTTCAGCACGCCGTTCTTGAACTGCAGCGTCAGCCGGGGCGCCATCGTCCGTTCTTCATTGATCCTGTATGAGCCGAACAGCAGAAAATGAATCTTGATCGTGAAGTCCCGGAAGCAGATGAGAAAGTGCTTGCCCCAGCTTTTGAAGTCCTGCACCGTCTGTCCCAGGGCCCGATCTTTGTCGACCTTGGTGTTGCCCGACACGGTGATCACTTTCCGACGCCGGAACGCTGAAACTTCTTCCTTCAAGATGACAATGGAAGGCCCTTCGGGCATTGCGGCTTCCTTTTGGTTATGCGGCACTTTGTGCTACCACTCAAGGGTGCAATCTGTGGGCCAGAGATGTTGCCGTGGTATCCGATTTGCAATCCCGTGCGATCGAGCGTGGATTCTCGATCGCGGTGCAGGAAGCCATGTCTGATCAAAAGCAGTTCTACGTCGGTTGTGCGGGCTGGACGTTGCCGGCCGCGGTGCAGCGGCACTTCCCCATCGAAGGCACACACCTGCAACGTTACGCGGGTCGCTTCACGGCGGTGGAGATCAACAGCTCGTTCTATCGGCCCCATCGCCCCGCGACCTACGCCCGCTGGGCGGAGAGCGTGCCCGACGATTTTCGCTTCTCGGTCAAAGTCCCGAAGGCCGTTACGCATACCGCACGGCTCGAAAACGTCGAGTCGCTGCTGGAAACGTTTATCTCGGAATGCTCGCATCTCGGCGACAAACTTGGCTGCCTGTTGATCCAGCTGCCGCCCAGCCTGGCGTGGGATCCCCGCCGCGACACGGCCTTCTTCAAGGCGTTACGAGAGCTGACGGACGTGCCCGCCTCCTGTGAGCCACGCCATGCATCCTGGTTCACGGAGAATGTCAGCAGCGTGTTGCAGGATTATCGCGTCGCGGGAGTGATCGCCGACCCGCATCCGCATCCGAACAGCGCCGTCTTGCCGGGTCTGAGATCGCTCGTGTACTACCGGTTGCATGGTTCGCCGCACATGTATTACTCGAGCTACGAACCCGACTTTCTGGCGAATTTAGCGCAGCAGTTCCTACAGCATGCGGACGCCGGCCGCGAAGTCTGGTGCATTTTTGATAACACCGCCGCCGGACATGCCGCGAGCAACGCCCTCGACTTGCTGACCTTTTTAGAGCAGCGGGCTTCCCCGGTTGTCCCTTGACACTCTCGGTTCGGCGGTTGACGCTACACACCGTGTTCTAGCAACCGTTTCCCGCCGTGAGTGTTTCCCATGACTGAGGCCGCTGATTTCCAGGAACCGATCGCCAGCGTTCTGGGTCGCACGCCCAGCGGTTTGTTCATTGTCACGGTTGCCAATCCGCAAGGGCAGGAAACCGGCGTGCTCGCCAGCTGGGTGCAGCAGGCGTCGTTCGATCCCCCGATGCTGACGGTCGCCGTCAATGCGAAGCGCTACATCAACACCTGGCTCGAAGACCATCCGATCGTCGGCTTGAATGTCATTGCGGTGGAGCAGACGCAGTTCCTCAAACATTTCGGAGCGGGATTTGCCCCGGATGAACCCGCATTCGGGGGGATCTCACTCGTTCGCAGTCCGCGCGGGTTACCGATGCTGGCCGACGCATTGTGCTGGATGGAGGGATCGGTGCAAGGCCGGCTGACGACAGGCGACCATGTGCTTTATGCCGTGCAGATCACCGCGGCGAATCGAGGCCCGCAATTCAATGAGCGTCAGCCGTACGTCCACATCCGCAAGAACGGCTTTCGTTATTGATCCCGCGCTGAACCACCAGTCCTGTTTGAATCTGTCGAGCAAACAATGTTTCCCATTCGTGATGATATCCCGACCGAGCGGACACCGATCGTCAACTATCTGGTCATCGGCGCCTGCGTCGCGGTTTTTCTGGCACAGATGAATGCGGCCGAAGACGGTTCCGGCCTGATCTACGAGTACGGCATGGTGCCGTCCCGGATTACACGGCCGGACAAACCGGTCCGTCGGATTGAAATGGATGACCCCGCTGATCGGCAGGAAATCAACGCGGAACTCGCGGAAGGAATCCCGGCACCACCGCCCGCTGTGCCGCCGTTGGCGACACTCGTCACTTGCATTTTCCTGCACGGCGGTTTGATGCACCTCGTGGGCAACATGTGGTTCCTCTACATCTTTGGCGATAACGTCGAGGATCGGTTCGGCCACGGCGGTTATCTGCTGCTGTATCTGCTCTGTGGCGTGATTGCGAGTCTCGGGCATCTCGTCTCGGCGCCGGGATCCGAGATCCCGACCGTCGGCGCGAGCGGGGCCATTGCCGGTGTGATGGGAGCCTACTTCGTCATGTTCCACGGAGCGCGGGTCATGACCCTGATCCCGCTGGGAATCTTCACGCAGCTCGTGGCGGTTCCTGCCCCGTTCTTCCTTGGCATCTGGTTTGTGTTTCAGTTCATTTCCGCGGCGATGACCCCGGCAGAAGGCGGCGGTGTAGCGTGGTGGGCCCACATCGGCGGTTTCGTCGCCGGAGTGATCGCGGCGTGGTTGCTCTCGGCACAAGGGCGCGTTCCCCGCGGATATCACCGCCCGGAAGTTCAACGCGCCTGGCGACGGCAGTCCTTCCCATGGAACTGATTCTCGCGAGCACGTCGCCGTATCGTCGCCAGTTGCTGGAGCGGCTGGGCTTGCCGTTCCGTTGTGTGGCTCCCGGCGTGGACGAAGAGGCTGTCCGGCAGCCAGCGTGGATTCCGGAAGAAGTCGCCCTGCACCTCGCGCGGTTAAAAGCCGAAGCCGTTGCGAGTCGACTCCCGGACGCGTTCGTCATCGGCAGCGATCAGGTCGCGGAATGTGCGGGACAGGTTCTCGGTAAGCCGGGTCACCGCATGGGTGCGATGGCACAACTTTCATTGCTCGCGGGAAAACCCCATTACCTGTGGACCGCCGTGGCGTTTGCGACGGCGGGTGAAGTTTCCGTCCAGTTGAACTGCACGCGGCTGACGATGCGCTCGCTGACCGCCACCGAGATTGAGCGCTACCTCGACGCCGATCAACCGTGGGATTGCGCCGGCTCTTACAAGCTCGAGTCGCGCGGAATTGCCCTGTTCGAGTCGATCGAGACCGATGATTCCACCGCGATCATCGGTTTGCCGCTGATTGCGGTGACGACGGCTCTGCGAGGACACGGTTTCACCGTCCCGTGAGCACCATCGCTCAAGGGAAATGTTCGTCCTGCCGCAACCCGGCGATCATCGCCGCGGCCCGCCAGCGCTGCTCGAGGGCATCGATGCGCGCCAGCTCCGCTTCGAGCAGCGTCTTCTGCGCCTGCAGCAGCCGCAGGAAATCGATCTGCCCTTGCGAATAGAGCTGCTCACTGATGCGGAAAGTTTCGCGGGCTTTGGGAAGAATCTGCGTCTCGTATTTTTCAACCAGCTGTGACGCCGTGCGGTAGGACGCCAGCGATTGCACGGCTTGATTGGCCAGATCCAGTTCGATCCGGTGAACATCGGCCCGCGCTCCGGCGAGTTGCGACTGCACGGCGAAGCGATTGCCCTGATTCCGGTTCCACAGGGGCACGACGACCGAGACCTGGAACAGCCCCATGTTCTGATAATCACCGGCGACCTGCCGCTGATAACCGCCCATCACGTTGATATTCGGGATCGGTTCCACATTCGCCCGTTCGAGTTTCAGGCCGAGGCGATCGATCTCGACACGGGCAATGTTCGCGGCGGGGTTGGCCCGTGCGACATCGTACCTCAATGTGGCTTCGTCGAAGTCGGGCAACGGCGATTCGAGATCGCCCTCGAGTCGTGCAAATTCGAGTTCAGGCATGCCGGTGAGAATCGCGAGTTGCCGCCGACCGATCGTGTAGGTTGTTTCCGTATTAGCGAGGCCGACTTGGGAACGATCGACCTCGATCGCCACGAGCAAGGAATCGCTGCGGGTCCCTTCCCCGGCCTGCTGAAGTTTTTCCGCGACCTGATGGGACCGCGTCGCAATCTGGACCAGTGTTTCCCAGGTCGCTGTGCGTTTCTGGGCGGCGAGCGTGGTATAAAACTGCGTCCGCAGATCGGTGATGATCGCGAATCGCGCGGCCTGCCATTCGAATTCGGCTTGTTGAACCTCCCGGCAGACCGCCGCGACATCCAGCTTGAGTTTCCCGGCGGTGACGAGGTCCTGCGAGATGAAGCCGTTGTACTGACTTTCCTTCCCCGCCAGCTGCGGTGATGCGGTTGCCAGAACAGGATTCGGATACAGCCCGGCCTGCCAGGCCCGACCGCGCGCGGCTTGCACCTGCTGGTACGCGGTCATCAGTCGGGGGTGATGCGCATCCGCCAGCGCGATCAAAGCTGGCAAAGAGATCGCATTATTTGCTTCGACGGACACTGTCGGTGCTGGTTCGGCTTCGGATTCGACGTCGGGGGCTGGCGGCACCTGCTGCAGCGCCGCCGCGGGGACAATCGTCGCGGTCTCGGACGGTGAAGCGGCAACCGCGACATCCGATGGTGGTGTTGATGGCGGCGCAGCGGGGGGAGGCGCTGAGCGCGCCACTGTTGGCTTTGCGCTCGAACGGGAGAACAGCTTCCAGTGGATCCCCCGCACAACTGGTGCGCGACGTGACGGCGGATCGCCGGCGGCGACGTGTTCGGCAGAAGTTGCCGAAAGCACGGCGAGCAGGCCGAGCGAGATCCGCGCACTCCGTCGCAGCATGATCGTGAAATCCCAGATGCACCATCCCGTCAGGCATCCTGCCCGGCGCGGTCCTTGAAGTCATCGTCCAGTCGCGAAGTGAAAACCACGGCTATTCCGCCGACGAATCGCTTCCGCGAGGAATGCCCTGGTTCAGACGACTTGATCCGAAAAGTTTGACACCAATGCTGAGAACCGAATCCATCTCGCGAGGGCCTCTCCATCAAGCAGAACCGATTGGCGGTTTGGTCTGCCCGGATTATGATGGCCGCAGTTCACCGACTGGAATCGGTTTCACTTTGACACTGCGATGGAGTTGCAGCAGCGACGGCTGTGTGACTCGCCAGTGCCATTCTCAACGGATGAGGATTTGATGATCGACATTGCCACGCAGACCGCCGACGCCGTCGGTGCGGTTCGCGGTCGCTGGGAGCGTGTGCCGCGGGTGGGCATCATCCTGGGAACGGGCCTCGGCTGTTTCGCCAAGCAGGTCAACGCCGAAGCGGTCATCGGATATGAAACGATCCCGCATTTCCCCAGGGCGACCGCGCTCGGTCACCGCGGGCAGTTTGTTTGCGGCACCATCGGCGGCCTCGGTGTCGTCACGATGGAAGGCCGCTTCCATCTTTACGAAGGGTATTCCGCGCAGCAGATCACGCTTCCGGTCCGCGTGATGAAAGCCCTCGGCATTCAGTTGCTGATCATCTCCAACGCCAGCGGCGGGATGAATCCGGCGTACTGCCCCGGTGACATCGTGATCATCGACGATCACATCAATCTGATGGGAACCAACCCGCTGATCGGTCCGAACGACAATCTGCTGGGCCCGCGATTCCCCGATCTCAGCCAGCCGTATGATGCCGCGCTCATTGACCGGGCGCTGCAGATTGCCCGCGAGGAAAAGATCGTCGCCCATCGCGGAGTCTATGCGGCGCTCACCGGGCCGAATTACGAAACACGGGCCGAATATCGCATGCTGCGGATTCTCGGGGCGGACATCGTGGGGATGTCGACGGT
>DASRYX010000677.1:0-9626 GCA_035686985.1 Planctomycetaceae bacterium
GCCGGCGAACTGCCCGAACGCGAACTGCGTTCGCAACTCCGCTCACTCGCGGCGCACCTCTGCTCGCAGCAGTCGGTGAATCTCTCGGGCGAAGACCGCGAGGTCATGGTTCGCGAGATCATGGACGAAATCTACGGGTTCGGTCCGATCGAACCGTTGATGAACGACCTCGACGTCAGCGACGTGCTGATCAACGGCCCGGACAGCGTGTTCGTCGAACGCAATGGTCGCCTGGAACGGACCGACATCCGCTTTGCGGATGACGCGCATCTGCTGCATTTCATTCAGCGGCTGGTCGGTCGCGCCGGTCGCCGCATCGACGAAGTGTCGCCGATGGTCGACGCCAAGCTGCCGGACGGTTCGCGTCTCAACGCTGTAATTCCGCCGCTCGCACTGCGCGGGCCGACGGTGTCGATTCGCCGGTTCAAGAACCGCGCGATTGTGCTCGAAGACATGGTCACGATGGGAAGCCTCACGCCGGAAATGGCGGACTTCCTGGTCGCCAGCGTTCGCGGCCGCATGAACGTCGTGGTCTCCGGTGGTACCGGTGCCGGTAAGACGACGCTGCTCAACAACCTGAGCCGCTTCATTCCGGAAACCGAACGCGTCGTGACCATCGAGCAGACGGCCGAACTGCAGCTGCAGCAGAAGGACGTGGTGGCACTCGAAACCCGACCGCCGAACGTCGAAGGCCGCGGGGAAATCTCGCAGCGTGATCTGCTCAAGAACAGCCTCCGCATGCGGCCCGACCGCATCATCGTCGGCGAAGCCCGCGGCGGTGAAGTGCTCGACATGCTGCAGGCCATGAACACTGGCCACGATGGTTCCATGAGTACCGTCCACGCGAACGAAACACGCGACGCGCTCGACCGCATGGAGTTGATGATCGCTCTCTCCGGCGTCGAGTTGCCCACGCTGGTTGCCCGCCAGTACATTGCCTCCGCCGTGCAGATCCTGGTGCACATGTCGCGACTCAGCACCGGTGAACGCAAGGTCGTCCGCATTTCGGAACTGTGCGGCTGTCAGGACGGCGTCTATCAGATCGAAGACATTTTTGTATACCGCATGGCGGGTGTGGATAGCGACGGCAAGAGCCGCGGAGCGTTTTATGCCACCGGCTATGAACCGCAAGCCTTGAAGCGGCTCGCCTCGCGCGGCTTCGATGTTCCCGCGATGATGTTCGCCGCCCGCGAACTGGCGACCAAGACTGAATACCGTCCGCGCGTGCTCTAGGATTGATCATGGCTGCCACGACATTCTCGACGTCCATTGAGCCGCGACCGGAGTTCGCCGGGATCCTGAAAGATCAGGATCAGTTCGGCACGGGTCGCGATACTGATGCCGCGGACCGCATTAACAGCTGGTTCGACACGCTCATGCTGCAATGCGGCTGGGGAATGTCGCCGACCGTCGTGCTACTGCTGTGCATTCTCAGCGCGATGGCCCTCGGCGGCATCGTGTTCGTGGCGCAGGAAAACCTGCTCACGACCGCATTCGCCGGGATGATGGGTTTCCTGATTCCCATCGGTGCCGCGATGTGGGCGCGCTCGCGTCGGCAAACGCTGTTGCTGAACCAGTTACCGCCAATGCTCGAAGAACTCGCCCGTGCGGCAAAAACGGGTCGGAGCGTGGAACAATGTCTGCATCTGGTCGCGACCGATACTCCGAAACCGCTGGGTGACGAATTGCAACTGGTGTCCCGCCGCGTGGAGATGGGCGTGACGCTGAACGATGCCATGGCCGACCTGCCCTATCGTACGGGGTTGATGACGCTCAACTTGCTGCGGACCACGCTGGTGGTGCAGCAGCAGACCGGCGGTGACTTAGTGACCGTGCTCAATCGGCTGTCACGAACGGTGCGCGACCGGCTGCAGTACCTCGGCCGTTTGCGAGCTGCGACGGCGGCCAGCCGGGCGACCGCGATCCTGATGGTGCTGATTCCGCCCGCAGTGTTGACGTTCTTCCTGTTCCGCGATCCGGCGTACTTCTCGAAACTGTTTTCCTCGGCGTGGGGCCGCAATGCCACGTTGATGGCGATCGCTTTGGAAATCATCGGCGCGTTGTGGGTGTTCCGCATCCTGCAGGACAGCCAGCGCACTTAACCTGAACATCACGCAGCGCATTCCTTGATCAGAAAACCCGGTTCGACCGGAGAGCAGATATGTTCCCCCCCTGGATGTTAGCCGCGTTTTATGTCGTCTCCGGCGTTGCCGTCGTGTGGCTGCTGTTCCGCATCTGGAACAGGCGGCAGATCAACCGGCTGGATCGCGCGGACCGTGCCCCCATCGCCGCGCCGCGTCCGAAGCCCGAGCCCCGTCCGATTGATGCTGCGCCCGTTGCGACTCAATCGGTCTCGACTGAGCCCGCTGTGACGCCCGGTCCCGCCGCGCCGGATGTCACGATTCTGAAAGCGCCGCCCGCGACGGTTCCGGCCGCCACGACGGCGACATCCCCGACCGCTGTGCCGAGTTGGGAGCGCACGCTTTCTTCCCGCACACCGGCATCGAACAAGCCCCTGCCCTTCATTCGCCCGTCCGATGTCCCGTCGGTCCGCACCGACGATTATGTCTTCGGCGGATTGACGCCCGCGCTCGCGGCGATGCTGCCGGATTCGGACCGACGCCAGGACGAAGCCCGGACGGAACTGTCGACCGCCGGGTTCTATCAGCCCCATGCTTTCGAGAACCTGGCGGCCACGCGCTATCTGCTGATGATGCTCGGCCTCGTCATCGGTGGCGTGGCGCTCATTCTCGCACCACCGCAGTATGAGTGGCTCGCGGTGATCTCGATCGTGACGCTGCCGCTGCTGGGCTGGGCGTTGCCGCGGCTGTACATCCGCGGGCAGGCGGCCGAACGTCGCCGCCAGATTGAACAGGGGATGCCCGACCTGCTCGACATGCTCAACATGTGCGTGAGCCAGGGTTTGACGGTCGTCGATTCTCTGCGACGGATCCTGCGTGACCTTCGCGGCCCGTATCCGGCTCTCGCACAGGAACTGCGAATTGTCACCGAACAGGCCTCGCTCGCCGGCCTGCCCACCGCGCTTGATAACTTCAGCAAGCGGATCGACATTCCCGAAGTCCATTCGTTCACGTCGCTGTTGAATCAGAACGAACGGATGGGAACGAGTATCAGTGAAGCACTAACCTCTTACTCCGACACGATGCGGGAAAGCTTGCGCCAGCGAACCGACGAGAAGGGCAACCGCGCGACGTTCCGCCTGCTGTTCCCGACAGTGTTCTGCCTGATGCCGGCGGTTTATCTGTTCCTGCTGGGCCCGGCGATCGTCGAACTGTCCAAGTTCTTCTACGAAGGGGGCCGCGCGTCACTCGATCAAGGCTCCGGAGCGATCCAGCGTCTGAACGACATCCGCCGCGCCGGCCCCGTCGCCGATCCGAACGCCGGCCAGTTGTAACCCGCATTCGTCATACGAATTGACGACCGCGCACCAAGGCCGTGGCTTGTTCGTCGTTGGTGCATCTGCCGCGGACGGGGTCGTATTGAATCTCGCGGCCGACGCGGTAGGCGATGTTGCCGAGGTGCGCGAGGCCGGCGGAGACCACGCCCTGCCAGAGATCGCACGCGGGCTGCTGCCGGGTGAGCACGCTGGTGAGAAAATTGTCGACGTGCTGCTGCTGCATCGCGCTGGCCGATCCCGTACTGCTGGCCGGTTCACCGTCATAGATGCGCCAGCCGCCGCGATCAAGAACTAGCACGCCCCGCTCGCCATGAAATGCGACGCCCGTGCTGCGGCCTTCGACGCCGTATCCGGACGACAATCGGTGTTCCCACACGAGTGTCGCCTGCGGATAAACGAACTGCGCGGTGAGCGTGTCTGGAGTCTCAGCGGAATCGTTCGCCCCGGCGATCGTGCCGCTGGCGGAGACGCGCTGCGGCCACTCGACATCGAGCGCCCAGCGTGCGATATCGAGCCAATGCGTGCCCCAGTGAGCCAGTTCCCCGCCGCCGTAGTCCCAGAACCAGCGCCAGTTGAAGTGATACCGGTTGAGGTTGAACGGCCGCGCGACCGCCGGTCCCAACCAGCTGGCGTAATCGACCCCGAGCGGAGTCGTAGCATTGCTCTTGGGCGGAATCGGTTTGCGACGATGAACCACCCAGGCACGAGCGAACCGGACGTTGCCCAGTTGACCGGTCCGCAGGTACTCCACCGCGGATTGCACATGGTCGCTGCTGCGTTCCTGAATGCCGCACTGCACGATCCGGTGCGAGCGTTGGGCCGCCGCGAGCGGGATCAATCCTTCGCCCAGGCACCAAGTCGCCGGCGCTTCGACATAGACATCCTTGCCCGCCGCACACGCCTGCGTGGTCATGCTCGCATGCCAATGATCGGGCGTGGCGATCACCACGGCATCGAGATCCGTGCGATCGAGCAGGCGGCGAAAGTCTGATTCCACATCAGGAACCGGTCCACCGGCCGCCGTGACGGCGCTGACTGCTCCACCAATTACGCCCGGATCGACGTCACACAACGCGCGCACTTCAGCGCGTGGGTTCGCCGCGAAGACACCGGCGAGATCACGACCCCGGTTACGCACGCCGATGATGCCCAGGCGAACGCGTTGCACGCCGTCCTGAGCCGCCGGCGCGAGCGTCGCCATTCCCGCGGCGACAGTCGCCGCCTGACAGGCGCTGCGTCCGAGAAACTGACGGCGGCTGAATTCCCGTTCCTGACGCGGAACATCCGGGGGGGTCATGGCTTGCTCGCAGATTGCTGAGGCTTCGGATTAGCGGGCGGCGGCGTCTTCGGCGATACGGGCGGGGCTTCGGCGGCTTTGACGTTGGCGTCGCTGGGCTTGGGCTTCTTCTGCTGCGTCTGTTTCCGTTCCCACAACACGCCGGTCATCAGCACGTCAATCGCCCGGGCACATTCCCGCAGCGCGCGGGCATATTGCTTTTCATTCAAGGCCTGCTGCGACCGCTTGAACGCGTCCTCATATTGCGAGAAGTCGATCGGCCAATGCTCATCGACGGCGGCGTGATGCAGTTCGACCTGCATTTTCGTCAGCAGATGGACGAAGTCCGGCGTGACCTTCGCCATCGCCGTGCGATACGGTCGCCAGACAATTGTGGACCCGCCCGTTTCTTCATAATCGGGAACCATATCGGGCGATGGCCGCGGGGCACGCCACCAGCCGGCAATCGCGCCTACGACCGTTCCCGCGAGGATGATCCCACCGACGAGTTTGTGTTCGGTCAACCCGAGGAGCGCCGAACCGACGAGAAACAACACCGCGAGCGCACACCAGAATGCGAACCAGCCCCAGCTGCCGCCCCCGTCATCACGAATTGGAATCTCCGGGGCCGACGCGTGCTGCGGAATTTCACCGGCCCGCACGACAATGACCGAAATATTGTCCGAGCCGCCGCGAAGGTTGGCCAGGTTGACCAGCAGCTTGCACGCTTCCGGCGGCGGAAGTTCCTGCGCGATCATCCCGACTTCAGGGTCGCTGACGAGCGTGGTCAGCCCATCGGAACACAGGACGAAAATGTCGCCCGGTTGAACCGGTGTCGGACCTTCAATGTCGACCTTCACCTGCGGTTCGGGTCCCAGGGAACGAGTGATGACATTCCGCGGGTACAACCGATCGGCGTCGCGCGGGTGTACCTTGCGCTGCTCAATCAGTTCCCACACCAGGCTGTGATCGCGAGTGAGCTGATCGATCTGCCGGCGACGGATGCGGTAAGCGCGGCTGTCACCCACATGGCCAATCACCGCTCCTAAAGGACTGAGCAGCAATGTGGTGCAGGTGGTCCCCATCCGCAGAAAATCGCGGTTCATCGAGCCGCGTTCGTTGATCGCCGCGTTGGCGTTTTCAATCGCCGATTTCAGCGCGTGAACCGGATGCTGATCGCGCAGCTTGTCGAACGCATGGGGAATGATATCGACCGCCATCTTGCTGGCGAGTTCCCCGACCGCATGGCCGCCCATGCCATCGGCGACGACGAACAGATGGCCGCGTTCCTGCCAGATTTCGCGATCGGGGCTCAAGACGACGGAACAGGAATCCTGATTATTCTGCCGACGAAAGCCCACGTCGGAGAGAACCGCATACTGGATTTTCTGTTCCCAAAACATCGCCGGACGCTTTCCGCCAAACAAGGGCGCGCGGCAGATCTCCCCTCCCTGCTCTCGTCCGTCGGCGCTCGTTGCATCATACCGGCGCGGAAATCACGGCGTAAAGCCTTATCTCCGTGGGAATTCAAGGTGATTCCACACGTCCCGTCATTCCCGCGCAGGCGGGAATCCAGTGCCCTTGCATTTAACCAGCCACCGCCGCGCATAGTCGCTGGATTCCCGCCTGCGCGGGAATGACTGCTGTCGGCCCTACCGCGGCGTCATTGAAGCGGCGGACACCGGTCACTCCGGCTCGTCCGCCGCTTGCGGTCGGCGCGGCGGTGTGAAATGAATCCGCTCCGCGAACCGCACAAGCTGTTTCGTGCGCGGATCAATCCGCCCGCTGCACGCGGCGACGGCGCGGATCACATACTCGTAGCGCAGTTCGTAGTCGGCGTCGATTTCAATCTCGATTGGTTGCGGCAACGGATTCCCCGAGCGTCCGAACATTCGCACGAGTTCCGCATTCAGCCGCTCGAACGCGGCGGCGTCTTTGCCCACGGAATATTGTCCCACGGTAATCTCCGTGAGTGTGCCATCCGCGTCGGACTTCAATCGCACCGGGATTTGGGCTAGGCGGCCCGCGCCGGATTTCAGCAATGGCGGATCGCTCGGCAGCAACCGCAGAGATTCCGCTTCGGTCGCCGTCGTCGGCAGCGAGAACAGCGTCAGCCCGATGAAGAGCAGCATCACCCCGATCCACGACGCGAGCGGGAGAGTTAATCGCAGCGACGGATGACGCACGCGGAAGTTCAGTCGACGCGTGGGCCGCTTGCGCGAGAGTTCGGGCATCATGGCGTCTCTCCCGCGGCTTTCAATGAGAACCGGGTGAACCCCGCGTCCTGGCACGCCTTCACCAGTTGCTGTACGGCCCCGGCGGGAATGTCTTCCTCGGCCCGGATCACCACCGTGACATGATCATGGTCCTGCACGGGATCATGCTGTTGATGCTCCCGTTTGATGCGGCTCAGTTCGGTCGCAATCCGATCGAGCGGCGTCGAGGTCTCGCCGATGGTCACCAGCGGGATATCACGGCTTCGGACCGGCGTGGTATTTTCCGGAAACGCGACGTGCATCAGAATTTCTTCACGACCGGCGGCCGGCGGGAGTTTCGCGAGCATGTGCCGGGGCAGCTTCACGCGCTCGTTCGCCCGAGCCAGCCGCGATTGCACCGATGCCATGTAGCACAGCAGCATCAATGTGGCGAGCAACGCCACGACGATCTGCGGTGATCGCAGCGGTTCGTTCTCCGGTTGTGGAATGCGGAATCGCATGTCGCCCTCCGTCATTGCCAAATCCACACACGATCTCGTTTCGTGTGCCACTGGCTCGGCCAGTGCTCTTGTCGTTGAGTGAATACGGAAGTTTGCACTGGCCGAGCCAGTGGCACACAGGGAATCAGCTTTCCGCGCCGACGCTTGATACGGTCGCCGTTGTTGCCGAGGACCAGCGCGGTGGCGGCGGAGCGATCGCGCTGGTGCGAATTCCCTGGAAACGCCGCAGCAGTTGTTCGCCGACGTGGCCGGCTTCCATCACGAATTTCGCGAGCCGGTTCCGCAGCAGCGAATGGGCAATCACCGCGGGAATGGCGACGGCGATCCCTTCCAGCGTGGTGAAGAGCGCCATCGCAATGCCGTCACCGAGGTCATACGGCCGCACCGTGAGACTCGCGACGGAGACCACCTGGTGGTAACTCAATGCCATACCGTAGACGGTGCCGAGCAATCCAATCATCGGCGCGATCGTCGCAATCAATCCCAGATAACCGATGGAGTGCTCCATCGCGAGGGCTTCTTCATCGCCAGTTTCCTGCATGCCCTGCAGCACGTCTTCATAACCCCCATTCAGGCGAGCCATCCCGCCGGCGAGCACGCGGCCGATGAACGAATCATTCGTCCGCGCCGCTTCATACGCCGCCTGATAGTTGCGTTCTTCCAGCAGCCGTTCAAAGTGCTCCAGGAACGGGTCTGGCAGATAATTCTCGCGGCGGAGTTCCAGCACGTCGATGAAGATGAGGAACACCATCACCAGCCCGATGAGCAGAATCAGGAAGCCGAAGATGCCCGATGTTCGCACCATCCGCGAGAAGAACGATTCTTCGATCCGCGGGAGTGCATTGGGATCCACCGCCGCGGGATTCGTCGCCGCGGCATTGGCGTCTGCAGGAGGCTTCGCCACCGCGCCGCCCGGCGCAGATTCTTCCAGGAGATCGCGCTGAAACGCCGCTGATGGCGTGGGAGCCAAAAGCGTCACGAGGGCCAGCGCGAGACCGCAGCCGCACAGCCGCATCCACCGAAGGCAGGCGTTCATGAACCGTTCATCCTTTGCGCGAGGCCCGGCATGAACCGGGCCAATATCCGTGCGATCCGTCGCCAGCGGGGGACCGAAGCAGAACGCTCGATCCGCCGGCGCATGAACGGGAAGGCTCCCGTCGCCCGGCGATTGTAAACGCCCGCAATTCAGGATGGAAGACGAAGTGGGGCGATCCCGGCGAACTCTGTCAAATCGGCGGTCTGCGTCGGGACATCGCGAATCCCTCACAACGTTGGCAGCGACGCTCGCCCCCTCTACACTGGCTGTCTTCCGCAGACCACCCTGTGAACCATGACGGCGAGAACCCTGTCCTAGTGGATCACGCGGCGCGAAACGGTAAGCCTCTGTCCCTTAGCCCTGAACCCTTAGCTCTTAGCCCATCCACCATGCCCCGCTACGACGCCCAACGCATTGAACCCAAATGGCAACAGTTCTGGGAAACGAACGAGACCTTCCGCGTCGAGTTCGACACCTCGAAGCCCAAGCTGTATGTCCTTGACATGTTCCCGTATCCGTCCGGCGACGGCTTGCACGTCGGTCATCCCGAGGGCTATACGGCAACCGACATCGTCTGCCGGTTCAATCGCATGCGGGGCAAGAATGTGCTCCATCCCATGGGCTGGGACGCCTTCGGTCTCCCGGCGGAACAGCACGCCATCAAGACCGGCACCCACCCGCGGGTCACCACCGAAAAGAACATCAACACGTTCAAACGCCAGTTGAAAATGCTCGGTTTCAGTTACGACTGGAGCCGGGAACTCGCGACCACGGACCCGGAATACGTCCGCTGGACGCAATGGATTTTCCTTCAGCTTTTCGACACGTGGTATGACCCGAACTATCCATGGACCGGACCTGATGGTGTGCGGCGCGTCGGCAAGGGGCGACCGATCGCCGAGTTGCCGATTCCGGCCGACGTGCGCTCGCAGGGTGATCTCGCGGTCCGCAAATACCAGGACGCGAACCGGCTCGCTTACATCCACGAAGCGCCGGTGAACTGGTGCCCGGCGCTCGGCACCGTGCTCGCGAATGAAGAAGTCACCGCCGACGGGAAAAGCGACCGCGGCAACCACCCGGTCGAACGCCGCCGGTTGAAACAGTGGATGCTCCGCATCACCGCATACGCCGAACGGCTCATCGACGAGTTGGAACCGCTCAACTGGTCGGAATCGATCAA
>DASRYX010000678.1:0-5909 GCA_035686985.1 Planctomycetaceae bacterium
ATTCTCAAGCAGGCGAAGGTCACGAAGAGCGATGTCGTCGTCGATCTTGGTTGCGGCGATGGACGCTTCCCGATCGCCGCGGCGAAGACCTACGGTTGCAAAGGCATCGGTTATGAAATCGATCCCGAATGGGTTGCCAAAGCGAAGGCGAAAGTCGCCGCGGAGAAGGTGGGCGACCTCGTCGAAATCCGCGAGCAGGACATCTTCACCGCGGATCTCAGCAAGGTGACGGTCGTTTGTCTGTTCTTGCTGCCGGAACTCAACACACGGTTAATTCCGCAACTCGAAAAACTGCCGCAGGGAGCACGGATTGTCACTCACGAATTCGATATCCCCGGCCTGATTCCCGATCGTAAGACGGAGTGGGTTTCCAAGCAGGACGAAAGCGAGCACCTGCTCTACTTCTATAGCGTTCCACTCAAACGGGCACCCGTCGGAAAACGCGCAGCACAGTGACTCTTTAGTCGTTGCGGACGGTTACCGAACGCCCCTACGATGTTGGAGCATGGCGCGGAGGGCCATCCGGTTATTCAGGGCGTTCACGGCGGAGAGAGCCCACATTCCTCGCAGGACGATTTTCATGGGCCAGGCTTCGCGCGTCTTGATGACCTCTCTCGCCGCGTCGGTTCTTGTCATCGCCGGTTGTGGACCGTGCAAGTGTCTCGACGGCACCCGCTTTTCCAACAGCACGTCCTGCGAAGAGTGCTTCCAAGGCTGCGCCGGCGTCGGTTCACTTCCGGCCGGTTGTCGTCTCGACGAGACAGCCGGGACGCTGGGCCCGGTTCCGGATCCAACGTTCACTCGAGTCAAGTAGCGCGCAGATCGACCAGCCTGGGTCAGGCGTTCGTGCGGTCCGGTTCTTCGATGGGGTCACCGGGTGGCGACGGCGGTTCGGGAACCGGGGGATGGGTCGGAATCTTTGGCGGGATGGTCGGCCCCGGCTTCGGGATTTCCGGCTCGCGGCTCGGCGGCGGTGATTCCGGGGGTGTGTCAGGCATCGTGTCCCTCCAGCCAGTTGGTCTTCGAAACGGCTTCACAGATCCGTGCGGTGCAACCGCCGTACCGAGACATGCGGCAACTTCACTTCACCGCGCTTTCACTCCGCCGCGCTGGCTTTGATGGCGGCGTCGTAGTACGCCGCGGCATGATCGTAGGCCTTGCGGGCAGCGTCCTTTTCCTCGGCGCGGATGCGGTGTTCCTTCTGCTCCCAGCAGACATCGACCGCCTTTCGTAACCACTCCGCGCTGCGGCGGCTGGCCCGGACCGGTTGACCGGCCACTTCCACGAACACCGGATTGGTGTGCACCGATGGGAGAATTCGCACCGCGATCCAGCTCGACTTTTCGACCGCCACATCGAACTTCTGTGGCTGCGTGGAACCATCAGCGATGATGTCTTTCTTTACGACGACTTGCCCATTCACAATCACTTCCACCGGCACCGTGCGGGTGTCTCCAATGCGACAGCGTTCCAGATGCCAGTAGGGCTTTTCATCGAGCCGTTTCGCGCGGATCGCCTGTGTCTGTGGCGTTTGTTCCTCGGCAAGCAGCGCGGCGACATCGAATGTCACAGCAACTTTTCCCGGCTGCGTGAGCTCCAACTGGCTGATCTTGCCATTCTTTGCTTTCTCGCCGACACCAAGACCATTGACCGCGAAATCAAAGATATGGCTGAGACCGTCGCCGCAATAGCTGCGACCGTCTTTGACGCCGAGCACCCATTCGTCGTAATCGAGCGGCTTATCCTTCGGCATCTTCACATAGATGCGGCCGAGGCCGACTTTGTCGCCGTAGATGCACGGGAAATCCGTCTCGCCGCTGATCCGCGAGGTCAGACCGACATTTAGCGTGTGATACCAGATATTGAGTTCCCAGATCGCGGGAGTATCGACCGCGGAGATGAAGTCGCACGCATTGTTCGCCGCGGTGACGACGTACTCATTTGCCCCAATGCCATCAAACGGGGGCATCGCGTAATCGGGAAGCTTATCGGCAGCTTTCCCGGGCCATCCTGCGGGAGCACCGCCCCAGGGGTGTTTCGAAAACTGCCGCGAACCATCCGGCATGATGTCCGGCAGCGCGAGTCCCCACCCGCTGTGACTGTATCCCACCACCGCGCCTTGTTTCTGGCCCCATTCCAGCACCGGTTGCGTCCAACTCGGCCATTGTTCGAGAAACTCCGCACCGGGGTAATCGTCTTCGGTCAACCGCAAGAGGCACAGATGCCCGGCGTGCGACGACGGAAAACCTGACACCTCGACGTCATACCGCATGAGATAATTCGGCTTGGACAAGTCCGAGACCTTGCCCTCGAAATATTTCTTCTGCGTGTACCAGCAGGGGCCCCAGCTCAGGACGCAGCCGATGTTGAGGTCTTCGCCGAGGATGTGCCGCAGCATGTCTTCAGGGCCGACGCCTTCGGTCGGGCTGTCGTAGTGGGCACACCCGGCGGCATGCACGTGGTGATCACCGGAGAACCACTGTCGTTCCGCCGCATGAATCCAGCGCTGCAGCTTGAAATCGGCTTTCGTCGTGCCTTTTTCCGGCACTTTGATTGTTTGCACCTGGGACCGATACTCCGGCCCGCGGATCGAGGTAACCGTGTATTCCCCCGGCGGCAACGTGACGGTCTCGCCGTCCGCGCGGTAGATCTGGTCATGGAAAAAGAAGTCCGGAGCCAGACGCCGCGCCGGATTGGGGTAGACCCGATTGAACTTGTCACGGATCACGAACGCGGCGGTCGTCGGCTTGCCGTCGAAATCTTTCACGCCGAAGGTGACGTCAACGGCGGGCAGACAATCAAACAGAATCGGGACCGTGTTGCGGAAGCCGAGGTCCTGTGTCCCCTGACCGACGTGAAACCCGAGTTGCGCTTCGCGCTTCCCGGCGTCGCGACTGAAGAGCTGCAGCACGCGGTATTCGAGTTCCAGCCCGGAGAGCGTGGGTTTTAACGGTTGATTGCCGAACACGACGGCGTCGAGAAACCGGTGCGGCACGTCACTCGGCTGCACGAGTGTTTGGTCCGTCATCGGTCGTTCGCGCGCCCCTTTGCCCCGCTCATACACCGGCAGCAGGTTGGCGCTTTCGGTCTTTAACGGGGCGGTCACCCCGGCTTCATTGTGCACCTTGACGAGAAACGTCCGCCAACCCTGTTGAATCAGTTCCTTCTTCACCGGACCTTCAACGACCGAGACGCGGCTCTCCGGGTTAATGATCACGGCCGCCACGCAATGCGGGTCGAGGATCTTCTGCACCGCGGCGAGTGCTTCCTTGCCGTCCGTGAACTTCAGCGCGGATTCCAGCGACTCGCGATCGCCCATTGATAGCGGGGCACCCACAAAATCCAGCGCGGCGATCAGCCGTTCAATGCTGGCGGCGAGCGGCTGGGCCTCCACTTTGGTGACTTTGGGCCACGCGGTGTCGGCGGCGAAAAGGGAGGCCGGACACAACACGAAAATGGTCAGCAGCAGACGGGCGGCCATCAGCGAACTCCTTGAACGGCGACAGGAGTGAACAATCGCCGGTCATTGTGCGTCGCAAGATCGCCGATCGCAACGGCGAGCGTCGCGGCTTTAGCCCGACGAGTGTCCGATGATCAAACTCGTCGGCCTTACGGCTCGACGCTCGCCCGTGCGGCTTCGATGAACTGTCGCACGCGTTGCGAGTCTTTCACCCCCGGCGCGGACTCCACGCCGCTGGCGACATCCACACCCCACGGTTGCACCGCCCGGATTGCTTCGGCGACGTTTTCCACCTTCAATCCGCCGGCGAGAATCAGCCGCGGCCAGGTGGTGAAATCATAGTGCGCACGCAGCGCGGACCAGTCGACGGTCTGGCCGGTACCGCCGTACTGACCCGGCGCTGCAGCGTCCATCAGGATTGCCGACAACTCCACACCGCCAGCGCGGCAGGCTTCGACATATCGTGGCAGGCGCGCCCAGTCGCCGTCCGCGGTCCACGAGCGAACGGCCTTCGTTCCGGCGGGACACTTCGCCATCACCGCTGCAAGATCATCCGGTGATTCGTCACCATGAAACTGCACGCCGTGCAGCCCGACCTGCGTCACGATGGCCGCGACTTCTTCGGCTCGTTCGCGGGTGGCGTTCACGAAGACGCCGATCGCTTCGATGCCGGGTGGCAGTGCCTGGGCGAACCGCGCGGCCGCATCGGGTTCGATATACCGGGGCGATCGCGGGAAAAAATTCAGGCCGATGGCATCGGGCCGCGCCGCTGTGACGGCGGCCAAGGCCGCTTCATCGCGCACGCCACAGATTTTCACCCACATCGAAACGCCGTCCCGCATGAAGTTCAAAATTCCACAGTACCGGCCGCCGAGAGGGATGAGAAGCAACGTCTGTGGGAGGGCGAAGCTCCCGCTGAGCCGCTGCGAGGCAACACGCTGGGAACCTTTGCGGCTCAGCGGGAGCTTCGCCCTCCCGGACGATCAAAAATCCCCGCTGACGATGATCAACCGCTTTCCGTCCGGTGTCCAGCAGGCATCGGTGTTGTTCAGTTTCGGATCCTGTCCTTCTACGAGCTTGGGCGGATCATCACGATTCGGGTCAAATTCGTAGAGTTGATTCACCTTGCGCTCGGCGCAATACATGGCGAAGATGACGCGGCTCTGCGTGGGGTGCCACGCGAAGTCCGCGTTGACCGCAATCTGACCGGTATGCCGGACTTTCACCGGCGGTTTCTCTCTCGTGAGATCGAACGTCGCGACATCCTGCGTGCCGGCTTGTGTCACGCCTTTAAAACAGACATGCGTGCCATCGGGAGAAAACGTCGGATTCCAGAAGATCTGGCGGTAGGGACTGACATTGGCCTCGATCACGTCGCGAATGGTTTTCGCCTCGACATCATACAGCTTGAGTGCCTGCTGCGCGGTGAAGAGGATCTGCTTGCCATCCGGCGACCATTGCGCTCCCCAGCCCCCTTCGACAAGATTGGTCGGCGTCCAGTTCGGGTTCTTCGTATACATCCACACGCCCGACGTGTTATCACTGCGCGAGCAGACAAGCCGGTTGCCATCCGGAGCCCAAGACGGCATCGATCCGGTTCCGATCGCTTCCGGTTGCCGCGAGCGATCGAGCGGCATGACGTAAAGCGTGGGCACGCCGTTCGGAACAGCGTAGGCATCGAACGCCAGCCACTTTCCATCCGGTGACACCGCCGGTGATCCGCAGCCTTTATGACCTTTGAACTCGAAGAACCGTTCCCAACCGGTTCCGTCTGCATTCATCACGTAGAACACGTCGGCCGCGCGGACACGGAACTCCCATTCGGTGGGATCAAGTTTCTTGTCCCCGTTCAGATCCAGCCGCTGGAAGTACATCATCCGCAGCAGCGCGAACTGACGGAGCGTGTCGAACGAAAACTCATTTAACTCGATGAAGTCGTTTCCGTTCCGGTCGATCACCGGTTCCTGCCACGTGGTGATCGAATTCGATTGCATCGTGGTGCGGTACTCGGCGAGTGACAGCACGCCGTCCTTGTTCCAGTCAAAGGCGGGAAAGACATGTTTCGCGAGCGGTTGCTGCCAGTCGGGTGTTCCTTTCAGCAGTTCCTGCGGATCGACGCGGGCATTCAGATTCGTGTCGAGCTGGCGAAACTCTTCGACCGGATCGCGGAGCCCGCGGTCGCCCATTTCAATCCATTCGTCGAAGGAGACGAAACCATTCTGGTCGCGATCGGAAGCGGTGAATTCTTTCGCGACGTGCGCGGGGGCGCCGTAGGTCCGCTCGGTAAATTCCTTCTGGTCGAGCTTGTCGTCTTTGTTGAGATCGGCGTATTGAAAGAGCATCAGATTCGCGATGCGACCGTTCGGAAACCGCAGCAGCTTGCCATCCGAACGGCGAAGACCCATCTGAATTTCGATAAACCGGCGGGCTTCGGCGCGCGTAAGTTTAT
>DASRYX010000679.1:0-13551 GCA_035686985.1 Planctomycetaceae bacterium
CGATACAATCATCGACCTCCAGCCAGTCGCGAGCCGTCATCAGGGACGCAATCACGCCGGTGTCGGCAAAACGCGGATTATGAAATTGTGTCCAGCCGCGCTGAGGCAATTGCTCGGCGCGATAGCCGCTGATAATCGCCAGATCATGAATTCCCGCGCCGGTTAACGCCGCGTGTTGCCAATCAAGCAAAGTGCGACCGCCGACTTCCACGAGGCACTTCGGGCGATCCGCGCCGAGTGCACCCAGTCGCCGACCCGCCCCCGCGGCGAGCACCAGTCCCCTCATCGCAAGTTTCCTGAAAAGTGGTTCTGCACCAGCGCGATGTCGCGCGGCTCGAACGGCGTGGCCCGTTCCGGATGCCACATGATCCCCAACTGCCGGCGCTCGTGCTGCACGACCGCTTCGATGACGCCATCATCAGCGACGGCAGCAATGTCGAGACCGGCAACCGTTGATGTCGCGCCCCAGTTATGGAAACTGTTCACGCGGACCGTCTCGCCACGGAAGGTAAGCGTGTGGTGAACAGCAATGTGTCCGGTGACCCGCTGCAAGGTAGCTCCCGCATGGTGTTGGAGAAACTGCATGCCACGGCAAACGCCCAGCACGGGCTGGTGTGCGTGCGTGGCCATCTCCAGCAGCGCGAGTTCGGTGGCATCGCGCTCGGGGGCGTCGCCGCCATACGCGGTCAGATCGTTCCCCCCCGTTAGCAGCAGGCCGCAAACGTGTTCCTGCTGCATCAACAGGCATGCTGTTTCCACATGGTTAGGAATGACGAGCGGCGTGAAACCGCAAGCGGCGAGAAACGTGGTCCAGCATTGATCGAGCGCATCCCGACGTTCACCCGTCGTCGGGTCCATCGTCACGCGCTGAGTCGTTGCGATCAATTTCATGGGAGTGTGACTAACAGTTGCTGCCGCCCGTCAACCCGCAGGGCGCGCGCCTGCAGCAGCCGACGGTAACGGACTTCACCGACGCCAATCGCCGCGGGGAGGTTCCACTCGCGCGCGCGAATGGCCATATGCGAATTCGCGCCGCCGAATTTGGTGACAAAGGCTGCAATCCCCGCGGAGAAGATCCAGTCATAACCGGGGTCCGCCGACGGCAGCAACACCACCGCTCCGCGCAATTCCCGGACACCGTCATATCGATCGAATTCCACCACCGGACCGCAGCCGACGTTGTGGGTGACAAAATTGGGCTGGCAACGAGGATAACAAAACGAGGTGAGGTCCTTCGTCGAAAACAGCAGCGGCGGAAGCACCAGACCGCGATTCGCTTTCATCATCGCACGCCCGGCGGCAATCGCAGCGCGAAGTTGTTCGGGGAACTCGCTGTCGGGGATGGATTCATCCCAGAGAGACTGTGTGGCATACGAGCAATCTTCGCGGGAAATCCCCAGCGTTGCTGCATACTCGCCCAATCCGCGCAGCAGTTCACTGATGCCCCGGCTATAGACGAATTTGCCATACTCACGCCATTCGATCGCCTCGCGCAACCAGCGCAGGAATTCATCCACCCCGAACGGCCATTCGTGCTGCGATAACAACGATGACAACGCCGGTCGATGAAGATCATTCCCTGGACGAGGTGATCCAGACGAGAGATCGTCCGACGGGAAATGCTGCAGATAGAGTTCCGGGGCTTCATCATACCGTGGTACCAGGATGTCATACGTGCCCGGACGCAGATGGCCATAGCGTGCGAGAAATTCCTGTGTCGACAACCGCACCCGGTCGGTATGCAGATTTGTAAGGACGGTGTGCGTGTCCCGGAAAAAATCATCGCGATCTGTATCGGTCCAGACGCCGACTTTGATGAGCGAGTTGACGATGCAGACGGCGATGAAGCCCGCCCGGGCCAGGCCGGCAAACGCTAGCCCGGCCTCGGTCCGGCAACGCTGCAACAGGTTCTTCAACGCCGCTGGCGTGGTCGATCGCGGCGATGAAATCCACGCTTCGAATTCCGTCATTCGCCGTCGATCTTCACACCACGGGCCGCCGTCGAATCGCATGACATCCTGCGTAAGTCGCTGCAGCGCCTGGCTGAGTTCGGTGCATTCCTCGGGTGTGAATTCTGTGTGCTGCAGTCGCTCGTCGAGATCGAACGTCCAGCAGTGAAACAGCAATTCCGTTTCGACTTTGTCATGCCATTCGGGTCGCGACTGCAGACCCTGCAAGGCCAGCTGGACGATTTTGTCGGCGAGTGTGTCCGACACGCTCGCGAGAACGAACGATGTGAAACTCGCCCGCACGTCAATCATCGCTTGGCCGCCGAGGCATTCCATCAACGGGACCCCGGTGCAGTCGCGGTAGCCATAGCGACGACGCTGCTCCGCCCACGTCCCATCGGTGAGGCACTCGCGATACAACGCCACCGCGAGCGGTCGCGGCCGCAGGCCGATCATCTCTGCGGGATTCCAGTCCGGCATCACTCCCCAGACGCTGCCTGCTCCACAAACTTGCCGATGGGCCGTTTGTCGTTCGGTCAGAAATGCGGCGATCTGTGCGAGTTGCTCGTGACATTCCGCGGCGGTCCGCGACAACCGTTCCACACGGGTGAGAGGCCGGACCTGCAGCAGGTACAACGTTTCCGCTGCCCAGGCGAATTCGACATCGAGCGCTGCTGTTTCGAGCAGTCGCTCCAGTTCGTCCATCAGCGTGATCACCGCCGTGAGCTGTGGCTCCGTGGGGCGGGGTGAATCTTTCAGCCAGTAAAACAGTTCGTCGTCGCACGCGATGCCGCCGGTGACTTCTCCGGCTTGGGCACTCTGCTGCTGATTGATCACGATGTACGGTCCGCCAGTGATCGGATCGAGTCCGAAGGCGACGCCGCTGACGGTGATGGGTGCTAGTTGCGGCTGCAGAAAAACTTGATCCGCATCATTCGTCGTCTCATACGATGCGATCACGCGATCGATCGCTGTCACGATTTCGCCAAGCCCGCGAACATGCGGCACCGATGTGAACTGGCCGGCGAGCGACTCCATCACGCCGTCTTCGTGCAACGCACTGCTGCGAACGATGACCGCCCGATCGCACCATCCCGCCTGCTCCATGCGGACCATGAGTTCTGCATGATCACGGTGCCACTCACGCACCGTCAGCCGAAACTGCGGCAACACTCGTGCCGCGGTCAGCACCGGGGCGAGACGTTCCAAAGTTTCCGCTTTGGTACCGAACAGCGGTGACATCGAACCGCCTCACAGACGTTGTGCCAGCCACACCCGGGTTTCATACGGGACATCGATCATCGTTTCCGGTTCGCGATTTTCGACCGCGGCAATGGCCTCGATCACCTCGGGGAACCGCTCTCCGGCTTGGCGCTTCAACGTGCAGTGAGAACGCCAGGCTTCGACATAGTCGGCCCACGACATACGGTGGGTGACCGGTCGCACGAACGCCTGCACGGGATGAAACGCACCGGATTCGGTAATGTACGGCGACTGGTCTTCGCGCCGGCTGCCATGCGAAAATCCGGGAACCTCGCGGGCGATCACTTCCTGAACCGTGTTCTGCAACGGATCATCCAGCACGCGGTGGTTGAACAGGCAGGCGATCCAACCAGCGGGTTGAAGAATTCGGGCCACTTCCTGTAGAGCTTCGCTGCGTTGGATCACATTGAAGGATGACCCAAACGTGACGAGCGCGAACGTCTGATCGGGCAACGTGGTCGCTTCGGCCACCGCGTCCACCCAAGTGACACCGTGCCCAGCGGTGCGTCGACGGCCATGCGCCGCCATCGCGGCATTCGGTTCCACGGCGGTGACCTTCAATCCGCACTGGGCCAAGGCCACGGTCAGCGTGCCCGTTCCTGCACCGATATCGCACACCGGTTGACCGGTCTGCACACCGCTGCGTAACAGAATCTCGTCGATCGCCGCTTCGGCATAAGCGGGCCGTCGCAGGTAGGCGTCAGCGAGTTCGGTGTAGTCCCATTCAACCTGCATCGGTGACCGACCCTTTCCGAGGGAAGAGAGCCCGCCACACCTGGCTCACAACGGCTTCGGGCGTCATGCCGCCGTCATTGTCCACCAGCACATCAGGATGCAGCGGGGCCTCAACCGCGAGATCGACACCGGCGACGTGACTCGTTTTGCCCCGATACAAGCTGCGCGAATCCCGACGTTGTAACTCGTCGAGTGACACGCGGAGAAAAACCTCGTGATAATTCGCGATGTTCGCCCGGCACCATCTGTGACATTCATGGAACAGGCTGATCGTCGCACAGATGACATCAAAGCCCTGCGATGACAGCAGACGGCAGAGCCGTGCATTCCGCATGGCGAGGACGCGGCGGTCATCGAGCGTGAAGGCCAGGCCATCGCCGTACACCGTGCGGAGTTCATCTCCGTCGAGAACAATCACCAGCCGGCGTTCGGTGCGGAGTCTCACGGCGAGCAACTGGGCTGTCGTCGTTTTTCCTGCGCCGGACAAACCGGTGATCCAGTACACGTGTCCCGCGTCTGTGATGGTGTTCACCGGCGTAAGATCAGGCGATGACGCCGCAACGGTAGCCGTCATGGTGTTGATCCCGTGCGGATCAACCATCCGTCGGCGGTGATCAGCTGGTCGAGATTTTGATTGTGGAACGAGGTGACCAATCCAAAAAACGAGACACCGCTGAACGTCGCGTAACCATTCGGCGATTCATCCGGGACCACGGATTCCCAGTAGGTGACCCCGGCGGCTTCCACCTCGGTAAACGGGCCGATGTAGGTGCCGCCAAACAGAATTCCGTATTCCCACTGCGTGAGCACACCGTCGCCGCTGAAAGAGAGCGTGCAAACCGCGGGAAACCCGAAGTTCGTTACAAAGCCGCCGGCGTAAGTGTGTCTCTTCACACTGGCTTCGGCGAGACTTCCAGCGGCGACCAGCCACCCTCCGAAGAGGAGCAATGAGCACACCGCAGGCCGAACGGGCAGGCGCAACGTCTGGTGCAGACGAGTCGCGGTCATCCTCAGGAACTCGATGGGGTGGTGGATTGGCACCCCAATTCTAAGGCGGCTCCTTGAGTCGCCGCAATTCCCACGCCCGCGGAACGAGTTAACTCGACGGGTGGAGTGGCATCCGACAGAATTGCGGGAAAGCCAACGCCTCGGACCGGCCGCGGGTTGACTCGCTTCTATAATAGAAGGCTGGTTCCTTCAGGATTCGATTCTTCTTCTCAGGTTGCCACGTGGATCATAAGCCTTCGAATCTCCGCGAGTTGCGGGAAAGTGGTTGGGTTTCGCGATCGGTCAAGCAGGAGATGCACGACAATTTTCTCGCCGCCCTCGCCCGCGGCGACAATTTGTTCCCCGGCATCGTCGGTTATGAAGACACCGTCATCCCGGAGGTGAACATTGCGCTCCTCGCGTCGCATGACATGCTGTTCCTCGGTGAAAAAGGCCAGGCGAAAAGCCGTTTGATGCGGACGCTCGTGCAGTTTCTCGATGCCGAGATTCCGTATCTCGATATTCCCGGATCGCCGCTGCATGACGATCCGTATCATCCGATCACCCGCGCCGGCCGGGAATTCGTCGCCGCGCATCCCGCCGAACAAGTGCCGATCGCGTGGTGGCCGCGCGAGCAACGGTATGCCGAACGTCTCGCGCCAGGCACAAAATTCGCGGACATCATCGGCGAAATCGACCCCGCAAAACTGATCGGCGGCAGCAGCATGGGAGCGGAAGAGGCGCTGCACTTCGGTCTCATCCCCCGCATGCATCGCGGCATCTTCGCCATTAACGAGCTGCCGGAGCTCGACGAACTCGTGCAGGTCGGCCTCTTCAACATTCTCGAAGAGCGCGACGTGCAGATTCGCGGTTATCCGATCCGCTTCGACATCGACGTGTTGCTGCTCTTCTCGGCGAATCCGTCGACGTACAACCGCAGCGGCAAGGTGATCCCGCAGCTCAAGGACCGCATCGGCTCGGTGATCCACACGCATTACCCGCGTGACCGGGAGCTCGGCATCGAGATTTTTCAGCAGGAAGCGGCCCTCGACCTCGGCGGCGATTACCCGGTCATTGTGCCGCATTTTATGAATCAGATCATTGAGCAGATCACGGTGCAGGCACGGAAGTCGAAGTACATCGACCAGCAGTCAGGCGTCAGTGCGCGGTTCAGCATCGCGAACTATCGCACGATGGTCGCCAGCGCCCGGCACCGGGCTGTGCTGTTGAAAGAGAAGCCGGCGGTCCCGCGGATCAGCGATCTCGGACATCTGTATGCGTCATCGCTGGGCAAGCTGGAACTGGATCTGATGGGCAGCCACCAGATGTCCGAGCGGCAGGTGCTGGACGCGGTCATCGCCGAAGCCATCCGTGTGGTCTTCGAGGAATACGTCGAGCAGCACGGCCTGGAAGAAATCGCGGCGATTTTTCGCAAGGGTGTGAAGATCGAAGTCGGCGATATGCTGCCGTCCTCGCACTACGCCGACCGGGTGCAGCGTGTGCCGCCCATCTGGGATAAAGCGTTCGAAGTCAACGCGGCGCAGGATGCCGCCGTGCGCGCCTCGTGCGTGGAGTTCGTCCTCGCGGGGTTATACGCCGCCGACAAAATCAGCCGCGGCACGCGCCACGGCAAACTGACGTATTACACGGAATGATTCTTCCGGGAGGGCGAAGCTCCCGCTGAGCCGCGATGAGTCCCAGCGTGTTGCCACGAAGCGGCTCAGCAGGAGCTTCGCCCTCCCGGGAAAGCACTCGCCGTTGTTGTTGAGGGAGCGAGATGTCTGACGAACAACCGCAATACGGCGGTGTGATTCACACGTACCAGAAGTTCGATCCGCTGGAGTTCCCGAGCCCGACGCAACCACCGCCGGACATGGTTTCACCCGCGTTCGAGCACATGCTGCAGTACGGCAACATGCGGCGGCTGACCGATGAAGAACTCGCGCGGGCGATTCACCTCGACCCCAGTCAGATCGCGGGGTTGGGTCCCAGTCTCGAATCCATCCTCGCGATGCTCCGCGAGCGGAAACGCAAAATCCTCGCGAAATACGAAACGAAGACGGTCCAGAAAGCGGCCCGCAAAGCCTTCGAGAAATCTGGGCAGAACGTCTCAGTGCCGGACAAGCTGCGGAAAAAGTTCACTCGCGCGATGGACGAGGAACAGCTCTACGGTCTGGAGCAGGTGTGGTACGGCATCGGCGATGACAACTCCCCCGCGGCGCGGCAACTCGTCAACGTGATCGAACGCCTCGGCGAGAAGTATCAGGTCGATGAACTCGTTGCGAAATACGAGTTCACCGGTCAGGAAGGACTCACGGTTCCGCAAGCGATCGCGGTGAAGGAAGAACTGGAAAAAATCGACACGCTGATCGAGCAGTTGGAAGAGGCGCTCAAGACAGCGCAAATCGCCATCATCGATATGGAGATGCTGTCGGAGTTCACCGAGCCGGGCGATATGGCGCAGCTCGAAGAACTGCAGCGGATGGTCGAAAACTACGTCCGCGAGATGGCTGAACGGCAAGGGCTTGATCGCGAATCCTCGGGAGCGTTCCGGCTCACGCCGCAAGCGTACAAGCTGTTTCAGGGCAAGTTGCTCGAACGCATTTTCAGTCACCTGCAGGCGTCACGCACGGGGCGGCACCAAGGCCCGGTGGTCGGGGAAGGGGCGGTCGAAATTCAGCGCACGAAGCCGTATGAGTTTGGCGATTCGCTCACGCACATGGACCTGCCGCAGTCGCTGATCAACACGATGATTCGCAGCGGCGACGAGCGACCGTTACGGCTTAAGTCGGACGACATCGTCGTCCACCGCACGCGCAATACTCCGAAGTGTGCGACCGTCGTCGTGATGGACATGAGCGGGTCGATGCGCTATGACGGACAATATGTCAACGTGAAGCGGATGGGGCTCGCGCTCGATGGTCTCATCCGGAGTGAATACCCCGGCGACTATTTGAAGTTCATCGAGATGTATTCGTTCGCGAAACCGGTGCCTTCGAACAAGATCGTTGAACTGATGCCGAAGCCGGTGACGCTGTTCGATCCGTGGGTGCGGCTCAAGGCGGACATGAGCGACGCGAACATCGCCGAGATGCAGATTCCGCCGCACTTCACGAACATGCAGCACGCGCTGCAGTTATCGCGGCAGTTCCTCGCGACGCAGAACACGCCGAACCGACAGATCATTCTGATCACCGACGGCTTGCCCACGGCGCACTTCGAAGGCTCGATGCTTTACCTGCTCTATCCACCGGACCCACGCACCGAACAGGCGACGATGCGCGAAGCGGCGTTGTGTCAGCGCGAGGGAATCACGATCAACATGTTCCTCGTGCCGAGCTGGTCGCAGTCGGAAGAAGACATCCGGTTTGCGTACCGCGTCGCGGAGAGCACCCGCGGCCGCGTGTTCTTCACCGCCGGGGGCGATCTGGACCGGTTCGTGGTATGGGATTACCTCAACCGCAAACGCGAAATTATTGCGTAGTCTTGTAGGGTCCGCTGTGCGGACCCTGCCCTCGTTACGACTGCGATGAAGAGTTGGTCCGCACAGCGGACCCTACAAGATCACCCCAGAATCTCCGCGCGCAGGCGTTGTAACAACGCCGCGGCGGTGCCGATGTCCCGTTTCTGACGGTCACGGTCGTGGGCGATTTCTCGCTCGATGGTGAGCGGGCCTTTGTAGCCGATCTCCTGCAGCGTTTCCAAATACGTCTTCATGCCGACGTCCCCTTCGCCGAGCGCGACTTCGCTGCCCCAGCTCTGGCCACGCTGACCTTCCGGTGCCCACTTCGCGTCCTTGCAGTGCACGCTGCGAACGAAGTGGCCGACCTTCTTCAGCGCTTCAATCGGGTTTCCCGTGCCGTAGAGGATCATGTTTGCCGGGTCGAAGTTGATGAACAGGTTCGGCCGGTCGACGTCGTGGATGAATTCGAGCAGGTGATCGGCGGTTTCTTGCCCTGTTTCGAGATGCAGATTCTGCCCGTTGTTGTGGACGTGTTGCAAGAGGTCCCACATCGACGCGATCAGCGCCTGGTAATCGAGCGAGCCTCGCTCGGGGACGAAGCCGACGTGCAAGCCGACGGTGGAGCAGCCGAGCAGCTTGGCGAAGTCGGAGATTTCTTTCATTTCCTGAATGCGGGCCGCGCGGGTTTCCTGCGGAACCAGGCCGACGGTGCGGGCGGTGGTCGGGATGTCGGCGTAGCTCTCGCCGTCAAACCCGCCGAAGACGCAGGTGACCGTGATGCCGGCGTCTTTGCAGCGCTTCAAAAAATTGCCCGCGGCGACGGCGTTGCGGGTTTTCTTGTGCGGCGCGTGCACCTGCACTGTGGGAATGCCCAACTCCTGGGCAACATCCAGATGGACTCCCAACCCGGCGTCCACCGAGGTAAACACGCCAATCGACCACGGCTGCATCGTCCGTCTCCTTGTGAATTCTGTCACGTGAGCGGTTCATGATACGTTCGGGATGCAGTGCGAACCAGTCAGCGAGCGCGAGCGTCGTGCCGTTAGGCCGACGAGTGCAGGGAACGCTTCACCCGCGCCCCTGACTCGGCGGGCTTAAGCCGCGCCGCTCGCCTCAGACCTGTCTCAAATGCAAGTTCTTTGAGATTCCAATCATCTTTGCGGGGTCTACAATCAAAATTGGATCGTGTGCAGGATCGCACACCGTCTTCTCATGATGGCCTGGCCGCGATGTTCTAGGGACGATGGCTCGATCCCTCGTGGCGCAGGCATGACACCTGGATCGGAAGGAACGTCTTGATGATCCCACGCTTTGCATTTTCGAGCTTGGCCGTCTGTCTGTTCAGTCTGGCGATGTCGCTCACGCCGCAAGTCGCTGAAGCCCGCGGACACGGTGGCTTTCATGGTGGTGGTTTCCACGGCGGAGGCTTTCGAGGCGGCTTCTACGGTGGTGGTTTCGGTCGAGGGTTCTATGGCGGTGGCTTCGGCCGCGGTTTCTACGGTGGCGGAATCTATGCCAGTCGTGGTTTCTACGGCGGATATCGAGGCTTCTATCCACGGTATTACGGTGGCTTTTACCCGCGCTATTACGGCAGTTTTTACATGTCCCCCGGCTACTATGGAGCGGGGTATGGCGGGTACGGATCGGGCTACGGCGGCTATGGCTACGGCGGATACTCCCCCGCATACGGCAACTGCACCTGCGGAACGAATATCCTGAACAATGGCGGCTATGTGATGGCGTCGCCGGGAACAGTGCCGTCCGGAGTTGCGGTGAATCGGGTCAGTCCCGTGAACACCGGAAACTCCAATCCTCTGCTGGCCTACTATCTGAAGAACAATCCGTACAACGCCCCGCGGCTTGAAGCTGCAACGCTGGTGAGCAGCCCGACTCATGCTCCGGTTGGGAAGTTCCCTGCGAACAATTCCCTCGCGAAGTATTTTCCTGCGGTGCTGACAGAGCGAACAGCCGTTCCCCCGCCTCCTGCACCAACATTGTGATCACGCGACGATCGTGAGTGAAAACCGGTTCACCGACCGGGAATGAGCATGACGCACCTCTGAGCAATCAGAGGTGCGTTTTTTATTCTCAAGACATTCTTCCAACCAAGAATCGATTTCAGAGCCACTCAGCCGATATCAGCGCTGGGAATCTTGGTTCCGTGACGCGACCGCCTGCACCGGATATACTGCGGGTTTGGAAGGGATAGCCGGTTAGACGGCGGGTTTCTTCTCCCGAACAACAGCAGGAAATACGCAGCATGGCGGTGACGGTCGCGAAACCGGGGACGACGCGGGTCGGGTGGATTGGCACGGGCGTGATGGGGTCGAGCATGGTCGGCCACCTCATCGCCGCCGGGTATCCGGCGACCGTGTACACCCGCACGAAGGAAAAAGCGGAACCGCTGATCGCCAAGGGGGCGAAGTGGGCCGCGTCGCCGAAGGAACTGGCGGCGCAATCCGACTTGATTTTCTCGATCGTCGGCTTCCCCAGCGATGTGCGGGAAGTGCTGCTCGGCGAGAACGGGGCTCTCGCCGGGGCGAAAACCGGGGCCGTACTGGTCGACATGACCACGAGCGAACCTTCTCTGGCCCGCGAGGTCTATGAAGCAGCAAAGGTGAAAGGCGTCTACAGCGTCGACGCGCCCGTCTCCGGCGGCGACATCGGGGCGAAGAACGCCGCGCTGTCGATCATGATCGGCGGCGACAAGGACGTGGTCGAAGCGGTGACGCCGTTGTTCCAGGCCATGGGCAAAACAATCATCCATCAGGGGGGACCGGGGTCGGGACAGCACACGAAGATGGTCAACCAGATTCTGATCAGCACGGGAATGATCGGCGTCTGCGAAGCGCTCTTGTACGGTTACAAAGCCGGTCTCGATCTGCCGACGGTGCTGCAATCGGTCGGTCCGGGGGCGGCCGGAAGCTGGTCGCTGACGAATCTCGGCCCGCGGATGATGAACAACAATTTCGATCCGGGTTTCTTCGTTGAACACTTCATCAAGGACATGGGGATCGCGATCACCGAGTCCAAACGGATGGGCCTCTCGCTGCCGGGCCTGGCCCTCGCCGAACAGTTGTACCTGTCCGTGAAGGCGAAAGGCTGGGGCCGCAACGGCACCCACGCGCTGTTGTTGGCGCTCTCCGAAATGAGCGGCATCGACTGGCGCAACCGCAAGTAGTTGAACTCCCAATGGCAAAGAACCAGCTTGAAAAGCTGCGAGAATGGACAGATTTGGTCTCAAACTGTTTTTGGGTAGTCTCGGGGCGATCTTGGCGGGGGCCTTCCTACTTTTGATCGCCTTTGGGCAAGAAAATGGCGGCGAAGTTTTCCCTGGGGCGATCTGGAGAGGACCGCTATTGATTTTGTGTGGGATCGTTGGGTGTGTCATGTCACATCGGATGATCTACGGCGAATCAGAACGACAATTTGAAAAGTCTCCTCGCGAATCGGATGGATTCACTGAGGAGAATCATGAGGAAAGAATCGCAGATGCCACGCAAGGGTGAACAGTTCGCGGGATTGACCGTCGCCATCGTGACGCCGTTCAAGGACGGCCGGGTTGACGAAGCCGCGCTCAAGAAGCTGGTCGACTGGCATGTCGCCCAGGGAACGAACGGCCTCTGTCCGGTGGGCACGACGGGGGAAAGCCCGACGTTGTCGCACGAAGAACACAGCCGCGTCGTCGAGATCGTCTGTCAGCAGGCGGCCGGACGAATCAAGGTGATGGCGGGGACCGGCTCGAACAGCACGCTGGAGGCCATCGAGCTCACCAAGCACGCGAAAAAAGCCGGTGCCGATGGCGCGATGATGGTCGCCCCGTACTACAACAAGCCGATGGGCGACGGCTTCTACCAGCATTACAAGGCGGTTGCCGAAGCGTGTGATCTGCCGATCATTCTGTACAACATTCCCGGCCGCACCGCGAAGAACATGGAGCCGGACGTCATCGCGAAGATCGCCGAACTGCCCACGGTGGTGGCGATCAAGGAAGCGACCGGGTCGATGGATCAGGCGTCACGCGTGCTGGCGGAAACGAATCTCACTGTGCTCTCCGGCGACGACAGCCTGACATTGCCACTGCTGTCGATGGGCGGCAGCGGCGTCGTGTCGGTCGTCGGCAATATCGTCCCGAAGGACATGCTGGCATTGCTCGCCGCGTGGAAAGCCGGGAACATCGCCGAAGCGCAGAAGCTGCACTTCAAAGCGTTCACGCTATGTCGCGATCTGCTCGGCATCGCGACCAATCCGATTCCCATCAAAGTCGCGATGCGGTTGCTCGGCCGCGACACCGGCGAACTACGGCTGCCGCTCACGCCGCTGGGCGATGCTGATGAAAAGCGACTGCGCAAGACACTTGTCGATTACGGTTTGCTGTAGAATCAAATTGCGTCGTTGATCTTTTTCTGCCGATCACCGACCAACTCCCATCTGTCACCTTCGACTTCGCGGAGAATTTCCCGTGATTTTTGGTTTCGGCGGCAAGCGCAGCGATGACGATGATGATGAAGACGACGAAGATGAACGCGAGTTATGCTCGTTCCAGGGATCGCTGAACGGCGTCCCGGCGGACATGAAGGCGAACGCGCGGCTCGCGCAGGTGGGACTCATCCCCGCGAAGGAAATCGTCACCGACGCCATCGAACGCCGCGCTGAAACCGTCCGTCTGGATGTCAAAGGTGAGCGGGCTTCGACCACATTTTACATCGATGGTGTCGCGTTCGCCGGCACGAAGATGCCGCGCCCGCAGGCGGTCGCCATCACGCAGATGCTCAAGCTGCTGTGCGGCCTCGATCCCAAGTTGAAGACGCAGGTCCAGAACGGCGGTGTGAAATGTGAATTCGATGGCACGCCCTACGAAGTCACGATTGAAACCGCCCCGCAGGCCGATGGCACCGAACGCCTCACGGCACGCGTGCGCAATCTGAAAATTAAAATCGGCACCATGGAAGAGGCCGGATTCTCTGCCGCGACCAAAGCGCAGGTCCGCGAACTGACGTCGAAAAAACGCGGCGTCGTGTTAATCACCGGGCAGCCCGGCAGTGGAGTCACCACCACTGCCTTTGCCTTTCTGCGCGGCATCGACCTGTTCATGTACGCCGCGTTCACCATCGTCGATATGGGCAGCCGCGAGGTCTACAACGTTCAGCAATT
>DASRYX010000680.1:0-3069 GCA_035686985.1 Planctomycetaceae bacterium
CGCGAAGGCCAGCGATCCGCCGGTCGCCTGCACGAGTCCATCCGCGAGTTGCTCCGCCGTTAATCGTCGCACCACGGTGTGCGAGTAATTGATCTCATCGTCAGCGTTATCCGCGACCGGCACTGAAGATCGTTGATACGCGTCCGACATCGCAATCATCTTGAGCAACGGTTTCAGTCGATACCCGTTCGATCGCTGTTCATTCGCCAGAGATTGCAACAGCTCGGGATGGCTCGGCGGATTCGTCGCCCGGAAATCATCCACCGGTTCGACGAGCCCACGCCCCATCAGATGTCGCCACGCGCGGTTCACCAGCATTTGTGCGAAACGATCGTTATCCGGTCGCGTTAGCCAGTCCGCGAGTGCGGCCAGCCGGTCTGATTCCTTCAGCTTGCCATTCGCCCCGAGAAACTGCGGCGGGCGTGGTTTGTCCGTGCGCGGGTCGTCGACTTTGCCATCGTCGTTCAAAATGACGATCTGCTCACCGTCGAATTCGTGCTTGTCGTTGCTGTCCCGCCGGTTGTTTTCGAGAACCTTGTAATCGACCTGCGAGAAGACGTTGGCCCAACTGTAGTAGTCGTTCTGCGTCCAGCGGTCGAACGGGTGATTGTGGCACTTCGCACATTGCAGCCGCACGCCCAGGAACAACTGCCCGACGGCTTCCGATCGCGCGAACGGATCGCGCAATGCCCGGTAGAAGTTCGCTGGCGGGTCTTCATACGTGCTGCCGCGTGCAGCGATGAGTTGCCGCACGAGTTCATCCAGCGGCCGGTCTTCGGCAAAGGCGTTTCGCAGCCACGCATGGAAGACCTGCGCCCCTTTGGCGTCGAGCGTTTTTTCCTCGACGCGCAACATGTCGGCCCACTTCACCGCCCACCAACCCGCAAACTCCGGCCGTTCCAGCAAATGATCAATCCACGCTTGCCGCTTTGCAGGATCATTGCTTTTCACAAACTGCTGAGCTTCCTCCGCGGTCGGCAGTGTGCCAATCAAATCCAGCGTCGTCCGTCGCACGAACGTCGCATCATCGCACGGCGGAGACGCTGCAAGTTTCAACCGTGCGAGTTTCTGATCGATGAACTGATCGACGACATTGGCCGATGCGCTCGCCGTGGTTGTCACCGCTGCGCGAGCCGGGATCAACGTCACACGCACGGGGAACTGCTGGTCCAGATACCGCACCAGGACAACGGTTTCACCAACTGAAGTGCCGCGGACGGTCCCCTCGCGGCTGACTTCCACGATCGGCGTGCCAACTTCGTACACCGCTTTGGTGGCGACATCGCGCGTGCTGCCGTCCGCGAACTGCGCGGTCACCGATAAGGTGAATGACCAGTCCGGCGCTTCGAGCAGCCTCTCCGCCGGCGACACGGCCAGCGATCGCAACGCGGGCAACGTCGGCGGATCAGCGGGCATCCCCGCCCCGATCCACGCCTGCAGCACGCGGCTCTCGTCACTGTCGAGATCGAACCGTCGGCCCCCTTCATGCGCGATCTGCATCGTCGGCTTGCGAATCAACAGACTTTCCGCAGGAGCTGACACATTCGTCCGCCGGCTCTGCCACTCGCGGGCCAGCGTGACGTAATCGAGGTCGGGGTCCTGTCCCCGCAGCGAAAGTTGAAAGCCCCCCTTGCCGCGGGCGTTGCCGTGACACGTCCCGAGATTGCACCCCGCCTTCGACAGCACCGCCATCACATCGTGCCGAAACGACACCGCGTCCGCCGCCCGCACCGGCGCGGCAACCAGCATCACCCCCAGACACGCACGCAACACCCACATGGCAGGCCAACCCGAGGCAGGAGAGGACGGCGGGACAACCCTTCGATGATACGTTTTTCCGAGGCAGAAACCAGCGGGAAGCGTCCTTCTGCGATATTAGCCTCGACCACCTTTGTTCGCCGGGTGATAATCCCGGTAATCTCATTCACGTCGCACGGCATCCTGATATGGCCACTGATCGACGACTCACTGCCTTCGCGGTCGCTGCTTTGATCGGGATCGGGTGCGAGCAGGCAGACAAGCCACTTGCGATGCCGCCGTCGTCGCCCACCGCGATCAAACCGGCTTTGAAACCCAAGGTTGACCAACCGGTAGAGCCACCGAAACAAACGCCATCGCTGACTGTTTCGTCACCAGAGACGAAGCCGCGGCAGTCACTGGATGAGATGATTCTGTTTCAGCCGGTGAAGATCGACCCTGAACGGTCCCCGACCACGCCGTTGCCATTCGAGGATGTCGCATTCACCGCCGAAGATGGCACGAAGTTATGCGGCTGGTGGTTACCGCATTCACAACCGAAGGTGGTCGTTCTGTACCTCCACGGCAACGGTGGCAACTTGTGGTATCTAACCGATCTGCTCCGCTGGCTGAACGAGACCGCCGGCTGTGCGGTATTCGCCGTGGATTATCGCGGTTATGGGCTGAGTGAAGGCACCCCGACGGTCGATGGTGTGCTGCAGGATGTGCGGGCCGCGCGCATCGAGACGGCGACGCGAGCCGGAATTGCATCGACAGATGTGGTGTTGATGGGCCGGTCGTTGGGCGGGGCGTTGGCGATTCAATCTGCGAAAGAAACGCCGCCGCGCGGACTGATTGTCGAGAGTACGTTCACCACGTTCCAGGAAGTCGGCAAAATTCACATGGGAGCGCTCGCGAAGTTGGTTCCCGACGACCGGCTGGATTCGCTATCCGCACTCACCGGGTGCTCGGCGCCGCTGCTCCACTCCCACGGCGATGCGGACCGTGTGATCCCGTTTGAGCAAGGCGAACGCCTGCATCAGGTCGCCACCGGACCGAAGCAGTTCATCCGCATCCCGGGCGGCGACCATAATGACCGTCCGAGACGCGAATACCTCGTGGAACTGCAACGATTTCTGTCGAATCTGCCGGCCGTGCAGCGATGATCACGCCGTTTAGCCGCGACGCGCTAGCGGAGCGCGATTTTCATCCGCGCCGCGCTCCCCTGACGGGTCGCGGCTAAACCAAAACGGGACCTGAACTACGCCGGCAATTCCGGGCACGCGGACTGCCTATTTGCGGTTGATTTTGCTATGCTGAACACTTCGAAAA
>DASRYX010000681.1:0-11301 GCA_035686985.1 Planctomycetaceae bacterium
TCAATTTGATTTCCATTCGGCAAAACCGGCCGGAGATTTTTTCTCCGGACGGATTTGATCACCGTGACGGAGTCCCGTCTCATGTGCACCGCGGCCACACTTCGGACGGCTGTTCGCCAGATCGCCATCGGGCTGAGTCTCGCCGTAGGTCTGATCACGACCGCATCGGCACAGGAGAAAAAATTCCCGTACGAAGCCATGGTGGACCTCGACGCGGAGTACGTCCGTTGCGGCCCGGGACCGAAGTACTATCCCACGGACAAACTCGCCCGCGGGCAGACGGTGACGGTGATCCGCCACGATCCCGGCGGATGGGCGATGATTGCGCCGCCGCCCGAAAGTTTCAGCTGGATCGATGCCGCGTATGTTCAGCGCCTGGAAAACAATCGCGGCACGCTGACGGCGAATAATGTGATTGTGCACGTCGGCAGCAAGCTCGGCGATGAGCGCAGCGTCTATCAGCGCACGCTCTCCAAGAATGATGGCGTCGAGATTCTTGGCGAAGCGAAGGTGGAAACCGAGCGCGGGCCGAAGACGATGTACCGCATCAAGCCGCCGCCGCGCGAATACCGCTGGATTGCGACGAAGGCGCTGGTCGCCGCGTCGGCATTCAAGGGCGGTCCTGCAGGGGCCCCGATCAAACCGACCGCACCGTTGCCGAACATCCGCGGACCGATCGCGCTGGAAACGGAACTGCCGTCGCAACCCGGCGATGATCCGTTCGCGCCGGCGATTCCGGTGTCATCAGGACCGCAGCTGACGCAACCGCCGATCGTTGCGCAACCGGTCGCACAAGGGCCGTCGCTCGGCGGCGCGGCACAGGAAACGAAAGCCACCACTCCGGGGGTTCCACAGACGGATCCGCTTCGTGCCCGGTTCTATGAGATTGATCAACGCATGCGGGACATGCTGAAGCGCGATCCACTCGAATGGAACATCCCGGGGATTGAGCGGGAATTTGCGGAGCTCAGCAAGGAGCCAATTTCACCCAATTTGCAGTCCTTGATTCAGACGCGAATGCGGCAGTTGCAGAAGCACGCGAAAATGCAGCGTGACTTTGTCGAACTGCATCAGCTCACCACGGAGACCCGCCAGCGCGATGCACAGCTGATCTCCCTGCAACGGCAAACGGAGGATCAACTCCGGTCGCTGGAAAACGGCACGGCACCAACGCCGTCATCACCGATGCCTACACCCACGCCTCGTCCGACGGCACCGGTTCCCACACCGATTCCCGCGAAACAAGTCGCTCCCGCCCGACCCGCGCCACCGGCGGGGGGACCACTCGTGAATGTTCCCGGCGCGACTCCCCGACAACCGACGCCTGCTCCGTCACCGAGACCGGCCACCCCGGCGGCACCGAAATTTGACGGAGCGGGGATTGTTCAGAAGCGTAGCGACGAGGGAAAACCGCCGTACGCGATCGTGGCTCCGGATGGCCGACTGCTGGCGTACCTGCAAGCGCCGCCTGAGCTCGACCTGTCCGCCTTTGTCGATTTCGCGATGGGAGTCACGGGGGCGCGGGCGTTCGATGAATCGCTGAAAGCCGATGTAATCCAGGTTCAGGGATTGCAACCGGTGCAGCTCCAACAGTAGACTTCTGTTCGCTACTGCAGGACCAAGACGCATCGGAGCGGCTTCATGGGCAACATCAATCCCGGCGGTGTGATCGGCGCTTTGATTGGTCTCGGCGGCTCGATAGCCTTCTTCGCGTTGTATCAGGGAGAGCTTCCCCGTCGGTCCGGACGACTGATCGGCATTGCCGTTCTCGGCTGTGCGTTTCTCGGCAACTGGTTGTGGCAAACGGTATTTAGCGTCTTCACCGGACCCGCTGAAGCTGATGACCAAGACGAGGACGCTGACTTGGAGCCGGTCGCCGAGGAGAGTTGACCTTCCGTCACGTCTTTCCCAGAATGCCCCATCCGTATTAAATCACCGCTCTCCGCAACAGGCAGGCCTTCGCTGACTCGCGGCGTAAGCACGACCTCGCGGCTTCTGGTGCGAACGGCGAAATTCCCGCTGTTCGGCTCAAGTCTCGCTGTGCAAAATTGACATCGTTCCGGTTAACTCAGGGCCTCACCGGATTGGAAGCCGTCGGGCGATCGGGTATCATCAGGGTTTTCCCTACGTCTGGGTCTTGATCGCTCGCGGCCAGATTCTACGACCTTTTGACTATCACGGCGGATCACCTCTCGCATGCCGTACTATCTTTTGACTGGCGCTACCGGTCTTCTCGGAAACTATCTGCTGCGCGATCTGCTGCGGGCCAACGTGCCCGTCGCCGTGCTGGTGCGTCCGTCGCGGCGTCAGTCGGCTCGGCAACGCGTCGAGCTGCTGCTTGCCAAGTGGGACGAGGAATACGGGGAAGCGCTCCCCCGCCCCGTGGTGCTCGAAGGCGACATCACTCAGGAAGATCTTGGTCTCGACGCGAATAATCTGCGTTGGGCAGCCGAGCATTGCGGCGCGATTATCAACAACGCCGCCAGCCTGACTTTCCACGCCACCAGCGAAGCCGGGGAACCCTATCGGTCGAACATCACCGGCACGAAGAACGTGCTGGAGTTCGCCCGCTCGGCCGGCATCCGCGAGTTTCATCACGTCTCGACCGCCTACGTCGCCGGACTGCGCAGCGGCCGCTGCCTGGAAACCGAACTCAACGTCGGCCAGGAGTTCGGCAACGACTACGAAAAGACGAAAGTCACCTCGGAACAACTCGTCCGGGAAGCCGACTTCATCGAACAGCCGACGGTCTACCGCCCGGCGATCATCATCGGTGATTCGCAGACTGGTTACACGACGACGTATCACGGGTTCTATGCGGCGCTGCAACTCGCCCATACGCTCTCACAGACGCTGCATCGCGACGACGACACCGGGCTGATCGCCGGGCAATCGGTGCGATTGTCGCTCGACGGACACGAAACTAAGAACCTTGTGCCGGTTGATTGGGTTTCGTCGGCGATGACGCACATCATTCTGCATCGGGAATGGCACGGGCAGACCTATCACCTGACGCCCAAGCATCCGGTGACGATGCGGCTGATTCGCGATGTGCTGGAGCACTCGATCGGCTTTTACGGGGCACAGCTCTGTGGCAGCGGTTTTATGCCCAGCGATCCCACTGACGTCGAAGCGTTGTTCCACGAACACATTCGCATTTACAACTCATACTGGCGAATGGACCCCGAGTTCGACCGGACGAACATCGAACGGGCCACGGCGCACATCCCCTGCCCCGAAGTCGATCGCACGATGCTGCTGCGGTTGTCACGCGTTGCCATCCAGGGCGGATTCCCCACGCCGAGCAAAAAGCCGCTCGAGCTCGAATTTGACGCCACACAGTTTCTGCAATCCTGGCTCGACCAGGGGGAACAGCTCGTGGTGCAGAATCCGCGGGAACGGCAATGGGCGCTGGATGTCCGGGGTCCCGGCGGCGGGCAATGGGAATTGGTCGTGCGCCGCGGCCAGCTGGTCGCGGTCGAAATGGGTCTCCATAACGAATCCAGCACGATCTGTCGCACCGACGCCGACACCTTCGCCGAGATCATGCAGGGCCGTTTGACATGGCAGACCGCCTTTGCCACCGGCGCTGCACAAGTGATCGGCGACAGCGCCGCGACCCGCGAAGCGACATCACTCCTCAGTCAGTTGGCCGACGTTCCCGTGCCGAGCGAAACCCCTCAACCGCAAACGGTCTGATCAGCGGACATCCGGAATCGCCTTGCCATCGCGCGGGTCGCCCAGACGTTCGCAGATGTCCAGAGGCAAAGTCGCGCGGATCCGCAACACGCTGCCGTCGACTCGCAACAGCTGAATGATTCCATTCCGGTTGGGCGTTCCGAAGGCCTCTGGCCCGCCACCGAATCCTTTGGACGGATCGCGGTAATTCGTCGGATCAGCCCAAGGTTTGAACCCGGCGTTGACGGTTCCTAAAAGAACAGTGTTGCTCGTGCCATCGTCGATTTCGGCGATGCGTGCCGTCTTGGTGTCGCAGATGACCTTGCTGTTCGTGGCATAGTGCGCGAGTGCATATCCCTCTTCATTTCGCGGCGAGACTGCGATTGAGGGATGCTGATAGTGCGCAACGATCGTGCTGAAAGCATCCTTGTTAGCCGGGTTTCTCCATGGCAAACCATAATCAATCTGCTGGTGAAGCGCAACGTGATCAATGAATGGCAGAAGCTCCGTGAAGAACGACTGCGCGACCTGATCTGCCTCCGCCGACGAGGGCATTGTACCGCTCAGGGTCGGAAGATTCCGCGGTGGCAGGTGGCCGTATCGATCCTGAAAGTTGTACGTCGCCAATCCAAATTGCTTGAGTCGACAATCGGCCGTCAGCACTCCGGACATCTCGCGCGACTGGCTGATCATCGTGTAAATGACCCAGGCAACGCCGCTCACCAGCAGCAGTGCAACAACAATTGCTGCTGAAAACGGCGACCGTACAGCCCGAGCACGGGTTTCAGCAGTGGTGATCGCAGACGTTAAGGTCGCCGCCTTCGGCTGCAGGACGACACCACACGCCGGACAGGTCACCGTGCGATCAACCAAGACCGCGTTGCAATTCGGGCAGTCGGCCATGGCTGGCTCCTTCATACCTCAGAAATCACCGACGACCTGCCCGTCGCGCGGATCGCCAATTTTCCTGTAGATGTCCGGGGAGAGATCCTGGGAGATGATTCGGACCGACCCGTCGAACATCAGGATGGTCGTCACTTGTTTGTTGGGAGAGCCGAAGGCTTGCGGTCCGCCACCGAAACCCAAACTCGGGTCGCGGTGGTTGGTCGGATCACCCCAGGCTTTGAAGCCATCACCGACCGTGCCGGCCATCATCGTGTTCGACATACCGTCAGTAATATCGCGAAACGCCAGTGTCGACGTATCGGAAATGGCTCTGCCGTTCGTGGCGAAGTTCGCCACGGCGTATCCTTGGGGATTCGTATGGGCAGCCGGTGAGGAAGGATGCAGATACGTCGGGATCACTGTCGCGAACGCCGGCTGGTTCGCCGGATCGGACCAGACCTTGTCGCGTTGAATCTGGTTGTAGAGCGAGGCCTGATCCATGTACGGCAAGAGGTCTGTGAAGAACGCCTGCGGGACCATGTTCGGCTCGAGGTCCATGCCGCGCGGACCTCCCAGAATGCCCACACCACGAGGGGGAAATTTGTTGTACATCTCATGGCAATTATGTGCCGCGAGACCAATCTGCTTGAGGTTGTTCATGCCTTGAGTCCTGCGCGCCGCCTCGCGGGCCTGCTGAACCGCGGGCAGCAGCAACGCGATCATCAGTGGTCCGCACAGGCAAACGGTGACAACTCCCAGACTCGCCAGCACGATCAAGACCACGGTCATCGATGACTGGGTGGACTTTTTCCGCTTCCCCTTTTTCGCGCCGCGCACCGGCGGATCTTCATCGAATTCGTCGAGATCGTCCTGCAGGTCCTCGTCCGCCGGAGCCGCCGCTTGAGTTCGGAACTTGGCCCCACAGTTCGGACAGGCCCGAGCCGTCTTTGCCACCACGGTCTCGCACTTGGGACACTTCGGCATGGATCGCGACCTGTTTTCAAGAAGGGACGTGACGAAGGAACGGATTCGGGAATCGTATTCATCCGTCACGGTCGATCGCAATCATCCGGGCATCGCGTTCTTACGGCGGTCCTCAATCCGGGGTTCGGAATTGGCCAGAACAGGCCGTTTCGTTAGACTGCCGGATCGTTTTCCACTGCACCGTCCCTCCGAGCATGAATTTCTGCGCCATGAAAGCCATTGCCGTCCGCCCCGGTCGTCCCAATAGTGTGCACCTGACCGAGGCCCCGATGCCGAAGGTGACCGACATCCCGAACGGTCGCGGCGTGCTCGTGAAAGTGCTGCAGGTGGGCGTGGACGCGACCGACCGCGAGATCAATGACGCACTCTACGGCAACGCGCCGCAAGGATTCGATTATCTGATCATCGGCCACGAAAGCTTCGGCCAGGTCGTCGAAGTCGGCCCGAATGTCAGCGACATTAAGCCGGGAGATTACGTTTCCTGCACCGTTCGCCGGCCCGGCGGGTCGATCTACGATCAGATCGGCCGCAACGACATTACCAGCGAAGAGACTTACTACGAGCGCGGCATCAACCTGCGGCACGGCTATCTCACGGAATTCTTCGTCGATGACTGCGAGTACATCGTTAAGGTGCCCGCGAAGTTGAAACATCTCGGGGTGCTCTCCGAGCCGGCGAGCGTGTGCGCCAAAGCGATCGAGCAGGCGTATCTCGCGCAGCAACGGTTACAGGTGTGGAACCCGCAACGAGCGTTCGTCCTCGGCGCCGGTCAGATTGGCTTACTCGCGACGATGATGCTGCGGCTGCGCGGCCTTGAAGTCTATACCCTCGCCCGCGGTAAAGCGCCCAATCGGAAATCTTCAATCGCGGAAGCTTACGGTGCCCATTATGTCAGTGTGCAGGAAACGTCCATGCACGATCTCGCCACAAAGGTTGGCAAGCCTGACATCATTTTTGAATGCACCGGATCAGCGAAGTACGCGTTTCTGGCGATGGAAGTCCTCGGCCTCAACGGGGCGCTCATCTGGACCAGCATCACCGGTGGCAACCATGAAGTCACCATTCCCGCCGACAAGATCAACCTGCAATGGGTCCTCGGTAACAAGCTGCTGGTCAGTTCCGTCAACGGCAACCGCCGGCACTTTGAGCTCGGCATCCAGGCGCTCGCGCATGGCGAACTCGCCTACCCCGGCGTGACCGAGCAGATCCTCACGCATCCGCTCAACGGTCTTGACCAGTACCAGGAAATGATGCGTCTGCTCGTCGAAGACAAGGACGCGCTGAAGGTGTTCGTGAACGTCGCGAGCTGATGATCTTACTCGCTTGCGCTTCGCAGATCCCAGTGTCCGTGATCGATTCTCCATCGCCAAACGCCGCTGGCGACGGTTACACTCAACGACGGGGCTTGATTCCGTCTTGAGGTCGCATCGTGTTTGCACCGCAGATGCCGCTGTCGTCGTTGACGATGTTCTGCCGCTCGCTCGGCACGATGCTCGATTCCGGCGTGCCGCTGCTGAAAGCACTCTCGGTCATCGGCAAGCAGCAGCGCAACGCAGAAGCCCGGCGGATCATTGAAAACGTTCATGATGAATTGCGCAAGGGGACCGACCTTGCCACGGCGCTGCGGGAGCACGGCACGTACTTCCCGGAACTGCTGGTCGACATGGTGAGTGTCGCCGAGCAGACGGGGTCGATGCCGGAGGTGCTTGCCGGGCTGGCGTCCCATTACGAAAATCTCGAACGCGTCAAGAAGCTGTTCCTCGGCGCGATCGCCTGGCCCGTGATTCAACTTGTCGCAGCGATTTTCATCATCGCCGGGATGATTCTCGTCCTCGGCTGGATCTCGCAGGGCAAAGGCGGCTTCGATCCTCTCGGCTTCGGCTTGAAGGGGGAACTCGGGGCCCTGCTCTGGCTGACGTATTGTTTTGGCACCGCCTTCACGGTGGGGGTGATTTACTTTCTGCTGGTGCGCGGATTCCGGCAGGCGTCATTCGTGCATGGCACGCTGCTGAAGATTCCCGTGATCGGGCATTGCATGCGGTCGTTCGCGATTGCGCGGTTTTCGTGGGCGTATGCGCTGACGCAGCAGGCGGGCATGGACATCAAGCCGAGCCTGGAGGCGAGCTTTAAGGCGACGGGGAACGGTGCCTTCGTCGCGGCGACACCGCAGGTGGTTGCGATGGTGATGGCCGGGGAAGACTTCGTCGACGCCGTCTCCGCCACCGATTTATTCCCACGACAGTTCATTGAGATGGTGCGCGTCGGTGAAAGCTCCGGAACGGTCCCCGAAACGTTGCAGCGGCTGAGCCCGCAGTTCGAGGAAGACGCCCGCCGCAGTCTGACGGCCCTGACCGTGATGCTCGGCGGCCTCGTGTGGACGATGGTCGCCGGCATGATCATCTTCCTGATCTTCCGCCTCGCGATGTTCTATGTCGACATGATCAACAAAGCCGCTTCAGGGGCGTTGTGATCTAACAATGTCCGTCCCCGCGTTGTTTCCTCTGATCATGGTGTCCGCGCTGGTGGCCGGCGTGGCACTGTCACAGCGACGACAGGCGCGGTTGGCCCTCACCACTGCGCAACGTTGGGCCGTCGGTCTGGGCGCGTTCTGCGGCGGAATGCTTGGCAGCAAGTTGCCCTTCGCTTTGGCGGATACGCGCGGCGCGTTCTGCGTGCAGGCGTGGATCAGTGATGGTAAGACGATTCTGTTCGGACTCGCGGGGGGTTACATCGGCGTTGAAGTCGCGAAAGCGTTGACCGATGTTCGCACCAAAACCGGCGATGCGTTCGCCGTTCCGGTCGCTGTGTCGATTGGAATCGGACGCCTCGGCTGCTTCGTGGGCCGTTGCTGCTACGGAGTGCCCACCGTACTTCCGTGGGGTATTGATTTCGGCGACGGGATCCGCCGGCATCCGACGCAGCTCTACGAAATTGCGTTCCACTTCGCGCTGGCCTTAGCGCTCATCGCTATTGAACGGTGCGGGTGGTTCCCGCGGCAGCGCTTCAAGCTGTATCTACTCGCCTATTGCGGATTTCGTCTGCTGACGGAGTTTCTTCGCCCGGAAGTGCCGATCGCCTTTGGCCTGACCGGCTATCAATGGGCGTCGCTGGCGTTCGTGCCGATCATTGCGCTGTTGTGGTGGCAGGATCGAACTCCAGCCACCGCCTTCGAGCACGACGTTGCCTTACCGATGACGACGGCTGATCGACAATGATTCTCGGCCGTCGCGACTACGGGTTCGCCGGCTTCTCTTCGTCGGCCTTCTTCTCGGCCGGCGCGTCGGTTTTGGCAGCGTCCGGCTGAGCGTCCTCTTTCGGCGTCTCGGACTTCAGCTCCTCCTTCGCCGGGGCGGAACCCGTCGGCTTCGGCGGCAGGCTCACGTCCGGGAGACCGGGCAGCGACGAAGCTCCGGGCAACCCGGGCAGATCCGGCGTACCGTCCTTGGGCTTCCGGAAATCGGGAGGCTTCGGCTTCTGCGAGTGGAACCAGGCGTAGAACTCTTTTGCGCCGCCGGTTTCGAGATCCTTGATCCGCTGCTTGACATACGGTTCGTAGATCGAGCCCTGATAATCGAGAATCTTGCGATAGGTTGCGAGAGCTGCGGAGGTATCACCGTCACTGGTCGCTTCCTGGCAACGGGCCAAGCCCAGGAGGGCCCGCTGCTTGATGGCATCCGGCACGGACAGCTTGCTGTCGAGCACCGCCTCGAAATCTTCCTGGGCCTTCTTCAGATCCTTCAAACCGAGTTCGCGATCGGTGAAGAGCGCCAGCGTGCCGTCTTCGAGATTCAGTTCACCCATTCGCACGCGAGCCCAGACGCCAGCGAGACTGTCGGGATACTTGTCCGCGACTGCGCCGAAATCGTCCACCGACTGAGCCGTGGACAATCGTCCCCAACCGGCGGCGTCTGCCTTGGGCTGGCTCATCACATACAGACCGATCGCGACGGCGATCAGCAGAACGACGACGCCCGCCAGGAGTTGCATGCCGTGCTGTTCGAACCAGGGCTTGGCCCTCAGGGTCAGTTCCCCTAAGTCGTTACGCTGCAATTCGTGGCGATGTTGGCTGTTCATTCCGTCCTGCTCCCAAGCGGCCTCCGCCCGTCCCGTCGGCGGAGAGAAGTGTGTGAGTATAGGTGCACCTGCGCAAGACCGTCAAGCCGCGACGAATTTGCGGCAAACAACGTTCCCACAGTACGATGCGGCGAGTGATGAAGAACTCAGGAAGAGGTTTCGCCGCGAAAAGGCACAAAAGGACACAAAAGTGAAGACAGGGCAGGAGGGTTCAGTTACGGATGGTGACCATACTCAAAGACTTTAAGGAGTCTGAGCTCATCCCCTTCTGCCCTCTTCGCATTTCTTTTGCGTCCTTGTTGCGCCTTTTCGCGGCTAATCCTCTCTTAGAAAAACAGGACGATTCGGATGGCGAAGTTTGCTGTGATCTTGCCGGCGGCGGGAATGAGCAGCCGGTTCGGCGGCGCGGCGCGGAAGAAGGTGTTCGCCGATCTCGCCGGTCGCGCCGTGTGGTTGCGATCCACCGAACTATTTGTAAACCGTGACGATGTCGTGCAAACTTTGCTCGTTGTCGCGGCGGATGACGAGGAATGGTTCCGCGAGAAATTTCGGCCGAACCTTGCCTTTCTCGACGTTGAAGTCGTCGTTGGCGGAGCCGAGCGCGCGGATTCGGTTGCGAATGCCCTGGCCCGCGTGAAACCGGAAGCCGTCTTCATCGCTGTGCATGATGCCGCGCGGCCGCTGATCGCGAAGGAATGGATCACCACGGTTTTCAAAGCCGGTGAACAGCACGGTGCGGCGATTCTTGCCACCCCGGTCACCAGCACCGTCAAGCGGGTGGCGGACGGGACACGGATCGTCGAAACGGTCCCGCGGGTCGATCTGTGGACGGCTCAGACACCGCAGGTATCACGACGCGACTGGCTGGAGGACGCCTTTGCGAAACGGGGATCGTTTCAACCCACCGATGAAGCCCAGCTTCTGGAACGCGCGGGCTACGCTGTGCATGTCGTGCCGGGGTCACCGCTCAACTTCAAGATCACCGTGGCGGAGGATCTGAAGATGGCCGAAGCGTGTCTTGACCTGTTGCCGAAAGAACAGCGGACAGGATTGCTGCACCCATTTGCGGATGAAGACCCGCGCTGGCCCTGATGTAGAATGAGTTTCTTCGGGGGCTTCCGCTGGCGCGGTGCGCCCCCGCCACCCAATGGATCATCGCACGGTTGCGGGAACCGTATTGTGACCGCGCGTGTGATCGGGGCTCGGCGCTTCCACTTTGATGCGCATGCCGTAGAACGAGCGATGGACGAAGAACATTGCGACGGCGAGCAGCCCCCATGCCGCGCCCTGGCGTAGCGATTCTTGCCCATTCGCCGAGAGCTTGATCGCCACTTCCAAGGCCAAAAGCCCGAAGAGCGTCGTGAATTTGATTACGGGATTCATCGCGACCGATGACGTGTCTTTGAACGGATCACCGACGGTATCCCCCACGACGGTCGCGGCATGCAGGTCGGTCCCCTTCTGGTTGAGTTCCACCTCGACCAGTTTCTTGGCGTTGTCCCACGCACCGCCGGCATTCGCCATGAAGATCGCCTGATACAGACCGAAGATCGCGATGGAAATCAGGTAACCGATGAAGAGCGAATTCTCGAAACACGCCAGCGACAACGTAATGCACAGCACGGCGAGGAAAATGTTTAGCATTCCTTTCTGCGCGTACTCCGTACAGATCTGCACGAC
>DASRYX010000682.1:0-7598 GCA_035686985.1 Planctomycetaceae bacterium
GCGAATGATTATCAGCAGCAATATCTGACACTGCTTGACAGTCTCGCGCCGACGGTCAATGCGTGGCCCGAACATCCGCTGACCGATTGCGATCACAACGGCCCGATTCCGCGGCTGAATCTATCGGTCAAGATGTCGGCGTTGGTCAGCCATTTCCGCACGATCGACCCGGCGGGAACCGCCACCGCGGTGAAAGAACGTCTGCGACCGTTGCTGCGGCGAGCGCGCGAATGCCACGCGTATGTCCACATCGACATGGAGCAATACGCTTACAAAGATCTGACGCTCGACATCTTCAAGTCGGTGCTGGAGGAAGACGAATTCCGGGACTACGCCGATGTGGGGGTGGTGATTCAGACGTACCTTCCCGACGCCGATCGCGATCTCGCGCAACTGCGGGAATGGGTGCAGAAGCGCGGGACGCCGATCTGGATCCGCCTTGTCAAGGGGGCCTACTGGGACTACGAAACCGTCGTTGCCCAATCGCGCGGCTGGCCGGTCCCGGTCTATCAGCAAAAGTGGGAATCCGACGCAAGCTACGAGCGCAACACGCGTTTTCTGCTCGAAAACTATCAATGGCTGCGACCGGCGTTCGGCAGTCACAACCTGCGAAGTCTGTCGCACGCCATCGCGTGTGCGGAGCAACTCCAGGTTCCGAGCGGCGCGTTCGAAATCCAGATGCTGTACGGCATGGCGGGCGAACTCGCACAGACCTTTCACGAACTCGGTCACCGCGTCCGCATCTACACGCCGTTCGGGCAACTGATCCCCGGCATGGCGTATCTCGTGCGGCGATTGCTCGAAAATACATCCAACGATTCTTTCCTGCGGCACAGCTACGCCGAAGATTTGTCGATTGAGGATTTGCTGATGAAACCCGCTGATGTCGCCAAGAAAGCCCCACCGGTGAAAGTGCCCCCGACGCCTTCGTTCGTGAATGAACCGCACACCGACTTCGGCATCCCCGCGAATCAGAAAGCGATGACCGAAGCGCTGGAGGGCGTCGCGGATGACTTCGGCCAGGACTACGGTCTCGTCATCGGCGGCAAGACGATTCTCAATCGGCCGCTGCAGTCGTCGTTTAACCCCTCGCAGCGCGATCAAGTGATCGGTCGCTTCGCCTTAGCGACAGTTGATGATGCGCTCCATGCCGTCGACACGGCGCGCCGGGCGTTCCCGATGTGGTCGCGCACGGCCGTGCAATATCGCGCCGAGTATCTCGACCTGATGGCCCGCGAGATGCGGCAGCGCCGGTTTGAACTCGCCGCATGGCAGGTCTACGAAGTGGGCAAGCCGTGGGCCGAAGCCGACGCCGATGTCGCCGAGGCGATCGATTTCTGCATGTACTACGCGCAGGAAATGCGCCGCCGGGAAGAGCCGCAGCAGTTCGATCTGCCCGGCGAAGAGAACGAATATTTCTACCGCCCGCGCGGCGTCGCCGTGGTTATCGCTCCGTGGAATTTCCCGCTGGCGATTCTCACCGGGATGGTGACCGCCGCCCTCGTCACCGGCAACACGGTCGTGATGAAACCTGCTGAGCAATCCTCGGTCATCGGTTCGAAGCTGATGGAAATCATTCATGCTGCCGGTGTGCCGGATGGGGTCGTGAACTTCCTGCCCGGCGTCGGTGAGGACATCGGCCCGGCCCTCGTCGGCAGTCCCGATGTCGACGTGATCGCCTTCACCGGCTCGCGTTCGGTGGGACTGGCGATCAATGAACTTGCCAGTCAACCCCACGGACAGCAGGCCGGCGTTAAGCACGTCCTTGCGGAAATGGGCGGCAAGAACGCGATCATCGTCGATAACGACGCGGATCTCGACGAAGCCGTGATGGGCGTGATGACCAGCGCCTTCGGTTATGCCGGGCAGAAATGTTCGGCGTGTTCGCGGGCGATTGTGCTCGCCGATGCTTATGACGAATTCGTGAAGCGCCTCGTCGAAGCAACTCGAGCGCTGAAGGTCGGACCGACGGAAGACCCCGGGTGTGATATCGGCCCGGTGATTGACGTCGATGCGTACGAACGCATTCTGCAGACCATCGAATCCGGAAAAGAACAGGGACGGCTGGTCCTCGGTGAGGCATTGCCGGAAGCGCTGACATCACAGGGCTTGTTCGTCACCCCGCATATTTTTGTCGATGTGCCGCCGGATGCCTCGCTGGCCCAGGATGAAATCTTCGGGCCCGTGCTCGTGGTCTTCAAAGCTCCCGACCTGACAACGGCACTGCAAATCGCGAACGGCACGCGGTACGCACTGACCGGCGGTTGTTTCAGCCGCAGTCCGGCCAATTTGAAGCGCGTGCGGCAGGAGTTTCAGGTCGGAAACCTGTACCTCAACCGCGGCATCACCGGAGCATTGGTTGCGCGGCAACCGTTCGGCGGCTACAAGCTCAGCGGCATCGGCACCAAGGCCGGAGGCCCGGACTATCTCAACCAGTTTCTGATCCCGGTCAACGTCACCGAGAACACGCTCCGCCGGGGATTTGCTCCGCCTGCCGATGAGGGTGGCGTGACCACGCTGGGAGAGTAACGGCGTTAGTTCGTTTGCTGCAGCCAGGCGCGCAGGCGTTTCAACCCCTCGTCGACACCGACCGTGGGCTTATAACCCAGATCGCGCTGCGCGGCGGTGAGATCGTACCAATTATCGGTCGACAATTGCCGCGCGACAAACCGCGTCATCGGCGGTTCGTCGCGCCATCGCAGGATGGAGTAGACCCCTTCGAGCAACGCTCCGGCGGCATACGCGGCTGACGCGGAAATCGACCGTTTCACCGGCGGCAGATCCGCACACGCCAACATCTGGTCAATCAGTTGCCATAAGGGTCGCGGCTCATTGTTCGCGATGAAGTACGCCTTCCCGGCACACGCCGCGAGTGGGCTCAATCGGTCAAAAGCCGCGAGGTGTGCCGCCACCGCGTTGTCGATGTACGTCGTATCGACCCGATTCCGACCGTCACCGACACGGCGGAGTTTTCCCGCTTTCGCGCGGGCGATTAATCGCGGCACCAGATGATTGTCCCCCGGGCCCCAGATGAGATGCGGCCGCAGCGCGACCGTCGACAGCGTCGGTCCGTTTGCGGCGAGGACCAGCCGTTCCGCTTCAGCCTTCGTGCGAGGATAGTGTGTGAGATAGGTTTGCGGGTAAGGCGTGGACTCATCAATGCCTGCTTCATCTCGGCCGGCATAAACAACGCTGGGCGAACTCGTGTGGATTAGTCGCGAGACGCCATGTCTCCGGCATGCATCGAGAACGTTCTGCGTGCCGACGACATTCGCCTGGTAATACTCCGCGAACGATCCCCAGACACCGGCTTTGGCCGCCACATGAAAGACGGCATCGCAACCCGCCATCGCCCGGTTCACGCTGTCGGCATCCGCGATGTCACCGCGCGCTGTTTCGACGCCGAGCGTCTTCAGGGCGGGATAGTCGCCGCGTGCGAGACTGCGAACCTTCACGCCGCGCGCAACCAGGGCGTGGCACAACGCCTGTCCGAGAAACCCCCCGCCGCCGGTGACGAGAACCGTCATCAGATTCCTATTCCACCAGCCACATCAGGACGATGATCACACAGATCGCCACGGTTGCCAGAATCCAGAGCGGCCGTTGCGGCTTCGGCGCATCTTCCGCAGAGATGTAATTGCCGCAAGCCGGACACCGCGGCGAGTCTTCCAGCATCTCCCCGCCGCAATAGGGACAGGGGATCAGGCCGTCATCCTCGTCGTCCCATGCGTCCTCATCCGGCTCCCAGTCATCGCCGAGTTTGGCGTCTTTGATCATCGCTACACATCACACCACTGAATCGCTTCTTTCAGTCCGGCGACGGCGTCGCGGGTGGGGATGAATTCGTGGGCGACGTAGCCCGTGTAGCCGACTTCGAGCAGCGCCCGCATGATCGGCGGGTAGTGGATTTCCTGTGTGTCGTCCATCTCCGCGCGGCCGGGGTTGCCCGCGGTGTGGATGTGGCCGAGCCACTCCTTGTGTTCACGGATCCGGCGGATCACGTCGCCGTCCATGATCTGCACGTGATAGATGTCGAAGAGCAGTTTCACTCGCGGTGAACCGACTTTCTTGAGAATGTCGATGCAGTACTCGGTATGATCGCCCTGATAGCCGGGGTGTCCTTTCATGGGGTGATCACTGGCCCGTGTGTTGAGCATTTCCAGGCAGAGCGCGACCTTCTTCTCCTCCGCATATCCGGCCAGCTTTTTTAGAGCCGTGACGCAGTTCTTCGCCCCGACGTCATCGGGAATGTCGTCCCGCATCCCGGTGAAGGTGATGACGCTGGGGCAACCGAAGGCCGCGGACTCTTCGATGCGCTTGCGCAGGATCGTTTCGCATTCATCCCAGTGCTTGGGGTTGTTAAGCCCTTTCACAAAGCCGTGGCTGCTGCTGATCGCACAGGTCAGTCCGTATTTCTTCAACGTCGGCCAGTGGTCCACGGGGCAAAGCTCGAGGCTCTTGCAGCCCAGGTCTTTCGCCGTCTGGCAGAAAGCATCGAAGCTCGGAAAATGCTTCTCGTAGCACCAATGGACGACCGAGTGGTTGATGCGGCCTTTCAATGTCAACGGCTCTGCGGCGACAGACGTCGTGGCTCCTGCAGCAAACGCCGCAGTACTCACCAGCACTTCACGGCGCGAAATGGGATCTGACATGACGGAGATCTCTCTCAACGAGTTTGATGTGGATCTAGGGGGCCACCAGCGGGGCAAACAATTCGGGCAGCGAGACAACGAACCCCGGCAACACGGGCTCGCCTGTTAGTGATTCGGGATGTTGAACGACCCGGCTGTCGCCCGGACTGCGATAGACGGTCACCGACTCCTCAACGGGGTCGCAGTACCACACGAGTTCGACGCCGTGACTGAAATAGTCGTGCAGCTTTTCTTCCATCTCGCGAGCCGTATTGCCTGCGCTCAAGACTTCGATGGCGAGATTCGGCGACAACACATCCAGCGGCGCGTGTGGCTTCAGATTCACTGTGCGGAGCCGTTCGCTGGAAACAAAGCAGACATCGGGAATACGGATCAATCCCCACTCCAACTTCATCATGCCATCGGGGCCGAAGACCTGTCCGATATTCTTGCCCTTGAGGAAGTTGCCGAGCAGCATAACCAGGCGGATCGCGACAGCCGATTCAAAGTAGCCCACGGTTTTTTCCACCAGGATGCCATCGACCAGTTCACACAAACGTTTCTCGCGAGAATGAATCGATACGACGTCCTGCTCGGTGGCGGTGCCGGGTGCAGGACGAGTGCGGACTCGCGATAACGGAATCGGGCCGAAGCGCCGCATCAGATCGGCCGCGGTCCACTCGGAATTCGTCGCCGGAAGTGTGGAACTCATCGCTTTCACCATAGGAAGAAACTGCAGACATGTTGATTATCGTGCCGCATGGGCGCGGGAACAAGGACGGACTGCCGGTCGTTGCGTTTCCCTTCGCAATCCGGTTTCATGGAGATGCCCTTGTGGCATCCTTGAGGTGCCGGTTCACGGAGACACATTTTGCCCGAGTTTCGTGGTTTCGACGCCGAACGCCGCTTCATGGACGCGTGGAATGCGATCCGCATCGCGCGGCCGGTGCATTATTCGCTGTTCACGTTCGGTGAATCGGACCTCCCGTATTACCTCGTGCTGGATTCCGGCAAATCGGGTGAGCCCGTCAGCATTCGCCAGGGAATGGTCAAGATTGCCCGGCCGCTGATCATCACCCCCGACAATGCTACGCCGGAACTGCAGAACTTCTTCGAGAGCGACGAAGACTCGGGCTTCGCACAGTTCCTGCTGTCGCGACAGGCGTCCTTTTCGCATCTGCGGCTCAACAACTTGCCCGGCGGTGAGCGGATCGTAAGCGACAGCGTCGACGAGGCGGTCGATCGCTTGAACCGGCAGCTTGATGACGAAGAAGAAGACCGCGTGGCGATCCTGACATCACCTGTCGCGCTCGCCGGAGTGGCCATTCTGCGGTATGCCGCCGAGCGGGTGATGCAAAGCGCCTCGGACAACATCACCGAATTACGCGAACGCGGCTTTCTCCCATGAGCGGGACGGCTCTAACTGTCTCGCTCACAAATTCCTTTCACACGAGTCACATCATGATGCCACGACTGTTGCTAACCGCGCTGTCCCTGCTGTCGATTTCAGCCTCGGTGAATGCGGACGGGCCGCCGTATCGGGTCCTCGCCGCTGATAAGGGCCGCGTGGCGATTATCGCCGCCGATGGCAAAGTCGAGTGGTCATACGACAACAAGGCGGAAGCGCACGATCTGCATCAACTCGCGAACGGCAACATTCTCCTGCCGTTGAGTGCGATCGAAGTCGTGGAGATGACGCCGGCGAAGGAGATTGTCTGGCGCTACAAAGCGATGCCGAAGGCCGGGTACAACGGCCGCGTAGAAGTCCATGCCTTTCAGCGGCTCGGTAACGGGCTGACGATGATCGCCGAGAGCGGCAACGGCCGGCTGGTGGAGGTCGACAAGGATGGAAAAATTGTGCATGAGATTCCGCTCACCTTGGAGAAGCCGCATCCGCATCGTGACACGCGTATGGTGCGTGCGCTCGCCAACGGCAATTATCTGGTCTGTCAGGAAGCGGAGGGCCGCGTGAAGGAATATGATCGCAGCGGCAAGATCGTGTGGAGTTACACGCTCGACCTCGGCGGCCGCCCGCGCTCTGACGGACACGGCCCCGAAGGCCACGGCGTCGAAGTGTTCGGCGCGATCCGCTTGAAAAACGGGAACACACTGATTGCCGGCGGGAACAATAACCGAGTGCTGGAAGTGACGCCGGAAGGCAAGACCGTGTGGACTCTCGATCAGAAAGAACTGCCGGGAATCACCCTTGCTTGGGTGACCACGCTGCACGCGCTTCCCAACGGCAACATCATCGTCGGCAACTGTCACGCCGGACCGGACAATCCGCAGCTTTTTGAAGTCACGCGCGACAAGAAAGTCGTGTGGACCTTCAAGAATTTTGACACGTTCGGCAATGGTCTGGCGTCATCGCACGTGCTGGGATTGCCTGCCGAAACCGTACGCTGATCACACGCGGCAGCCGAGCGTCAATAGCAGGTTGGCCCACAATGCCTGATCCGCGGTCTGAATCGTCAGCACGTGATCGGGCGACTGCACGGCCTTGTAGAAATCCCACTTGCTGATCGGTTCCATGGCCACGGATAGCCCGGCCGCGGTGATGATCCGACGGTAATCGGCCCACACCGGCGGGTCGCCCTGCTGCGCGTACGGATCATCCGCGGGGATGCCCATTGTGTTGATGGCGTCGACGGGGATGGCCGTCAGCAACGTTTCCAGCACCTGGCTGACCGTCACGACTCCGGGTCGCAGGTTCAGACTGATGAGTTGCGCGTTCGGTCCGAGTGTCGTCGACGCGGGATAGTTCCCATCGGCGATCAGCACCTTCGCATGATGCCCCGCGCGAGCGAGAATCGCCGAAATTTCCGGATGCAGCAGCGTGTGCTTCAACATGGTTGGATCTTCAAGTAGCCCTGTCGCTCCGCGACAGGTAAGCCGCCGGAGCAACTCCGTTCTGATCGATCGTTCGTGTTGTGGTACATCTTACCGTGGTGGTTTATCGGCTGATCC
>DASRYX010000683.1:0-2213 GCA_035686985.1 Planctomycetaceae bacterium
CGGATCGTGAAACTCAATGACGATGAATCGGGGATTCTCGCCGGCATGCTGGCCGCGCCTGCGGCAACGCCGATGGAAGTCGCCGAGCGCACCATTGCCGCCGCGTGTGATGCAGACGAGTTCCAGCTTCGGGAAACGCTCTAACAAAAGCTCGGCGACTTCCATCGGCGTTGCCGCAGGCGCGGCCAGCATGCCGGCGAGAATCCCCGATTCATCGTCATTGAGTTTCACGATCCGGGCGAGCGCGAGCGAATCCCAGATCCAGTCCGCGTGATAAAACGGCGGCCGCAGGTTGATGTCGTAGACCACCAGGCACTCCGGCCCGGTCGCCCGCACGCAGGAATGAATCGCGCCCCGGCTGATCGGTCCGCGCTGGGCCAATGTGCCAAAGGCAACCGCGCGGGCGTGGGTGAAAGCGGCTTTCCATTCCGCGGTCGCCTCCAGAAAATCCCACGCGGAGTTTTCCAGAAAGACGTAATCGGTGTGACCGTTCGGCCGCGGGGAAACTGTCACCGTTCCGGTACCGTGATCAGGATCCCGCTGTACGAGATCCGTCCGCAGGCCTTTGGATGCGAGAAAGGCGATCAACTCTTCGCCGAGCGCATCGGTCCCCACTCGGGTCGCGACGGCGGCAGGCAGACCGAGCTGTTGCGCATGGAACGCGACATTCGCGGGGGCTCCGCCGGGTAATCGTCCCGTGGGAAAACAATCCCACAGCAGTTCACCGAGACCGATCACGAGCGACGAGTTGTCCGGCATGTCAATTCTCTTGGTCGAGAGTCCAGAGACAAGAGTCGAGAGCCAGCAGGGAAAGGAAGAATCCGTCTTAGGCCTTGCAGGCTCTTGACTCTCGACCCTCCGCTCTCGACTCTCTCACGCCTTGTCGGGATCGAAGCCGCGGATGAGTTCTTCTTCCCACTCTTCCAGCAGCGGCCAGTCGACCGCACAGGTGCCGAAGTCCGCCATGTGCTGGTACTCGGTCAACCGGTCAATCGTCTTCTGCAGCACGGCTTTGTCCTTGCGGAAGACCGGGCCGTGACTGGGGAGCAGCCATTCCACATCGGCGTCACGGATCCGCTCCAGCGACGCGATGAAATCGGGCAGGTCCGAACCGTGATGGGCGTCGATGTTTCCCACGCAACCGTCACGGTAGATGTTATCCCCCGAGAACAGCAGCTTGCCGAGTTTGAACGTAAGCTGGCTCGCGGTGTGCCCCGGCGTGTTCCAGACCTCCAGCGACAACCCACCAACCTTCAGCGTGTCTCCTTCGTTGATCGTTTCCTGAATCTGGATCACCGGCAGATCGATCGAAATCCCCTGCGCGGCAATCTCGGCGTACGTAATGATCCGATCCGCGGCCGCCAGGATTTTCTGACAATCCGGATGACCGATCAGCTTCGCCGAGGGAAGCAGTTCCTGCGCGCGTTTCATCCCCTGAATGTGATCGACATCGGCATGCGTGCAGACGAGGTACTTGCACTGCGACAGCGGGAAATCCATCTGGCGGATCAGGTCGACGATTTCTTCGGCGGTGTCTTCGTAACCGATGTCGATGAGAATCCACTCATTCTGATCGTGGACGAGATAGACCGAGCAGCCCATCCGCTGTCGGGCCTGATAGTTCATTTCGATGACATGCGGGAACAATTCACGACGGGGCAGCATGCGGCGATACCAGTCACTTATGAGCCGGAGAACAGGGATGCGTGAGCGGACGCCGTCCATCTTAATCGAGTCGATGGCGACTGCGTAGCGCCCGCGGGCGATTCTTCGTGATGACGCTGTCGAGAAGCGAGTGAACGCTTACGAAGCGGACACCGACTCGAATTTCTCGCCGGTCAGGCGTTCATACGCTTCGATGTACTTCGCGCGGGTCTTGCTCACGATGTCATCGGGCAATGCGGGGGGCGGGCTGTTCTTGTCCCACCCCGTGGTTTCCAGCCAGTCGCGCACGAACTGCTTGTCGAACGACGGCGGATTGCGGCCCGGCTGATACTGATCCGCGGGCCAGAACCGGGAACTGTCCGGCGTGAGCACCTCATCGATCAGCAGAATCTCACCGTCGACGCCGCCGAACTCGAACTTCGTATCGGCGAGAAGCAAGCCGCGCGTCGCGGCATACTCTGCCGCGTGCGAGTAGAGCTCCAACGCCTGCGCCCGCAAGCGCACGGCGTCTTCCTGCCCGAGGATCTCTGCCATCCGCGCGAAGGAGA
>DASRYX010000684.1:0-5561 GCA_035686985.1 Planctomycetaceae bacterium
ACCCCGGTCGGGCAGGTCCACCTCGGCATCGTTCACATTTTTGACCTCGACTCGGCGAAAGTTTCTCCGCGGGAATCGTCGATTCTAGAGGCAGGATTTGCACAACCGTCACAACTGTTACAGGAGCTCGACCAGTTCGAAACCTGGTCGCAGATCTGTCTGCAGCATTTGTTCGGTTCAAGAACAACCCCCCGGTAGAACGCCCGGTGCGGAGATGGCGGCGGAGTGTGCCGAGCCCATTCCGGTCGCCGCGTCCCCGACAAAGGAGTGTCCAATGACGTCATGGAATCGACGGACTGTTCTCGGAGCGGCAGTCGCCGCGGTGGCGGCTCCCGTGCTGCTTTCTGCCCAGGATAAGCCGGCAGCGACCGCCCCCGCCGCCAAAGGTCGGCTGACCGATGAATCGCTGGGTTCATTGCTGAAAGCGATGGGTCTCGAAGCGAAACTGAACGAAAAGCGCTATGATTTCGAGTTCAAGTCGACCGTTGCTGATGCGGACTGGGTGCTGTCGATGTCGGCGGTGTTGAGCCAGGATGCCAGCTCCGTCTGGATCATGGCGTGGCTGGATGAGCTGCCGAAATCAGCCGCCGATGTGCCGCGGACGGCATTGCTGCGGCTGTTGTCGGAAAACGACAAGATGGGGCGCGGCAAGTTCTTCGCCTACATCGCCTCGAACCGCCGGTTTGTTCTGCAGCGGGTGATTCCCAACGAGAACATGACAACGGCGGCGTTCCGCGCGGCACTGGACGATCTCGGTGCCACCGTCGTGCACACGCACGCTTTCTGGTCGGTGCAGAACTGGAGCGCGACGACATCGCCCGCGGAAGAACCCGCGAAGCCGGGCGTCGCGGTCAAGGGAAGCGCACCGGTTTCGGCCCCGGTTGTGACCGGTCCGAGCACGGCCCCGAAGGCGCTGCCGGGATCACGAGTGCCGCAACAGGCGATCAACGATCCCAAGACGCAGGGCGTCATTCGGAAATAACGTCGATTGATCGACGGGAGATTCCACACGGGGGGCTGAAAGGCCCCTCGTTTCGTTTGCCCGACGACAAACTTCAGCGGGGGCGCACGGGCCGTTCGCCCCGCTCGCCGTCTTTGCGGGTCATCTCATCCAACACAATGGGGTGCCAGGTCCCATCACGATCTTCAGCGGGGCTGTAATTCCGTCGCGCCCACGTCCGCAGCCGCATTTCCTCGACGGGGTCGACATCGAACGGGAGTTTGGCCTCCGCGGCCATCTGCAGCATCTGCACGATCCGTCCTCCACCGCGCCTGTGGCACCAACATGCAAAAGAACTCTGGAGACACTCATCGCTCTCCCTACCCGACAAATTACCCCTCGGCAAGTTTTTTTCAATAAGAATCCATCAATTTTCGGCAGGATTCTCTCAAAAGTCCGACGACGATTTCGGCCGGGAAAACCCTGTCGATTCTGTAAATCGAGCAGTCATCGTTTGCCGTAACTCCGCGATCCGACAGCGAACACCGTCTTGACGGGATTGGGGCCCTCACCTAGATTCCGCCCGCTCCTCGTCCGAAAACGGCTGCGCCTTGAGACGTTTTCCGTCTCGGGGCGAAAAAACTTGTGGTGTGGGTGTCGAAGGGTCCAACCTCTGCGGAAATCCCGTTCGATGTCGGGCACGTGTCAGAATCGAAGTTCATCGCCGGCGCAACGGCCGTGGTCCCGCCACGTCCTGACAGTCTGCGGGCTACTGCTCGGCATCGCCGGGTGCGCCTCAGGCCCGCAGGGCGAGATGTACACGGTGGACCAACTCCCGCAAAACATGGTCGCGATGCGGCGGGACAACGCCAAAACCATCGATCTCTCACGTCTCTCCAGCGCTGTCGCCAACAGCGACATCATCGATAAAGGTGACGTGCTCCAGGTCCAGATTGCCGCGGGGCTCTCCGAAAAAGATATCGTGACGGTTACCGTCCGTGTTCGCGATGACGGTCAGGCCGAGTTGCCGAACATCGGCTCCGTGCCGGTCGCGGGCATGGATATGGCGTCGGCTGAAGCCGCGATTTCGACAGCATGTATCGAACGGCAGCTCTACCGTTCACCGAACGTCACCGTGACGATGAAGCAGCAGCGCACCAACAAAGTCACGGTGGTCGGCGCGGTGAAAGAGCCCGGCGTGAAAAGCATTCCGCGCGGTTCGAGTGATCTGCTCGCGGCGCTGGTTGCCGCCGGTGGTCTCGCCGATGACGCCGGAACCAACGTCGAGATCCGCAATCCGCGCAAGGTCCCGCTCGGGGACATGAATCCGCCGATCGCTTCGAGCGATCCCGACGGCGTTAACTCGGTCGGCTTCTCAGTTGCGGCCGATCCGGTCAGCTCACGAATGGAATCGATCAAGGTCGACCTCATCTCCGCAACCAAGGCGGGGAACGGGGGCTATCAGGTGACCGACGGTGCGGTGGTCATGGTGGAAAAGCGCGACCCTGAGCCGGTGCATGTGCTCGGTCTGGTACGGACTCCGAACCGCTATGAATTCCCGATCGGCCAGGATCTGCGAGTGCTGGATGCGCTCGCACTCGCCGGGGGGATTTCGAATCCCGTCGCGAACACGGTTTACATCGTCCGCAAAAAGCCGGACTCCAGCGAAACGGCAATCGTGAAAATGTCGGTTTCGGATGCCAAGCGGCGTGAAACCGCGAATGTGCGACTTTCGCCGGGGGATGTCGTCAGCGTCGAACAGACGCCGGCGACCGTGCTGATTGACGCCTTGAAGCTGATCAACTTTGGTTTGGGGGCTTCGGTTCCGCTCTTCTGATGAAGTGCGTGCCGAAGTTGGGGGGAGGAATGGAGAACGAAGCCGCACCACTGCCGACACCCGGCGTGCATCATTCCGCGCTGGCGGAAGTCATGCGCTTTCTGCACATCGTGTGGATGCGTCGCATGCTGCTGGCGATGTGCGTGGTGATCGTGGGCTTCCTCGGGGCGGCGTACTATGCGACCGCAACACGGAAGTACGAATCCTCGGCTGACGTGCTGGTGCTGCAGTCCCCCGGGAAAAGCTCCGACAAGAGCGGCCAGAGCCAGTATCTGATTCAGTCGGAATTGCCGACCTGGCAGAAAGTGATCACCAGCGATGTCGTGCTGGAAATGGCGCTCAAGAAGCTGCCTTCAAAACACCGTAGTGAGCTGAAGACGATTGCCCGCGACAAGTGGGCCGGCGTGCTGCGCAACAGCCTCACCGTCACCCTCACACGGCAGGCGAACGTCATTAATGTGCGCTGCGTGTGGAACAACCCGCAGACCGCGGCATACATCGTTTCCGCAGTGGTGGATTCTTACAGCCGCTACATGGAAGAAACGAATCGCAGCAACTCCCGCGAGGTGCTGGCTTCGTTGACCAAAGAAAAAGACGATGTCGAGCGAGAACTTGAGGACAAAGAAAAGCAGCTCACGGACCTGAAAGGAAGCGCCGGCTTCTTCCTCAGCGGGACCTCGAAAGACGGCGGTCGGGAAGACCATCTGCTCGCCGAAACCGCACGCAAACTCAACACCACGCTCGCGGAAGCCATCCAGAAAACGGCTGAAGCCTACGCATTCCACAGCGGTGTGGAACACGCGATCCAGACCGGTGGCGACATCTATCAATACCTGACTCAGGCCGCCGACGGCATCGGCAAAGACATTCTGCGCGACGAGCTCGGCATCGGCGCGGGGGATAACTACACGCTTGTTCGTTTTGAACAGCAGTTGAACGACGACCGGGCCGCCCTGGAAACCAAGCTGCTCACCTTCGGCCCGGCTCATCCTGATGTGCAGACGCTGCAGCAACGCATCGCGAGTACGCAGGCCTACTTGCAGAATCGCAGTGCCGTGACCGCCCAGCGCTTGCGACAGATGGAAGCGAAAGAATTGCGGCCGAAGCTGCGTCTGATCGCGCAGCAGCGCCTGATCCAGGCGCAGGCCCATGAACAGTCGCTCCGCCGACAGTTCAAGATCGCACATTCCGAAGCCTTGAGCATGAACACCGTACTCGCCCAACTCGAACAGTTGGACGAAGTCGTCAAACGCCTGCGACGCAACTACGACGATGTTCTCGACCGCATGAAAGATCTCGATCTGGGAGCCGACGATGGACTGCGGATCAGCGTGGTCACCCCGGCGAAGATTGTCCTCAAGCCGGTGGCTCCGAAGCTGTCGCTCATCGGCATGTTGAGCCTGGTCGCCGGCGTTGGTTTCGGCGTCGTCGTGATTTACGTGCTCGACGCCATCGACGATCGCTTCAAGTCGCCGGACGAGCTCCAGTGGCAGCTTGGTCTGCCCGTCCTGTCGATGATCCGCCAGATGACGCCGCTCGATGGCGAAGGGATCGACACCGTCGTCACGTTCAAGAAACCGGACAGCATCGAATCGGAATGCTTCCGCACGTTGCGCAGTGCGATCACGTTCTGTCAGGGTGACACTCAACGGCTCGTCGTCACCAGTACGGAACCGGGCGACGGCAAGACGACCACGCTCGCCAACCTCGCAGTCGCCTTTGCTCAAGCGAAGAAAAAGACGCTGCTCATCGACGCCGATTTGCGTCGTCCCGGCATGACGCAGTTGCTCGAACTCAAAGGTCCGCGCGGTCTGTCGCAAGTGCTGCGCGATTCGCAACCGGTTGCCGACAGCTGCCTCGAAAACATTTTCCACATCGGGGTCGAGAACCTCGACGTCATGCCCTCGGGACCGCGGCCGGCGAATCCGTCGGAATTGCTCTCCACCGAGCGGTTCAACGACATCATCGCCTGGGCCGAAACGGTCTACGATCAGATTCTGATCGACGCGCCGCCGATCCTCGCGGTGACTGATCCGGCGATCATCGGCCGTATGGTCGATGGAGCGATGGTTGTGATCCGCCCGGACAAGAACCGCCGCAAGATGGTGGTCCGTGCGATTGAATCGTTCCGCGCCACCGGGGTCCGCGTGCTGGGTATCGCCGTCAACCACCTCGCCGATTCGATGTCGAATGAATACGGCTACGGTTACGGTTATGGCTACGGGTACGGTTACGGTCACGATGAAGCGCCGGAAGTCGCGAGCGATGACGCCGCGCCAACGGGTTCCACGCACTCCTTCGAAGCGGACGATGACGACGACGCACCGGTGTCCTACCGGCGGGCCGCGTGATGCCTGTGGAACTGTGTTCCATCGGGCAAACCGGACTAATGGTCCCGCCGCTGGGGTTCGGGGCGTTTAAGATCGGCCGCAATCAGGGGATCAAGTATCCCCAGCCGTATGACCTGCCCGACGAGGAAGAAGTCGCGCGGCTGCTCAATAGTGTTCTCGACCTCGGTTGCACGCTGATCGACACCGCCCCGGCGTATGGCTTCAGCGAGGAACGCATCGGCCGCGCGACTTCTTCCTCGTCGGGCAGGTCATACGGCTGGGGATACTTGATCCCCTGATTGCGGCCGATCTTGAACGCCCCGAACCCCAGCGGCGGGACCATTAGTCCGGTTTGCCCGATGGAACACAGTTCCACAGGCATCACGCGGCCCGCCGGTAGGACACCGGTGCGTCGTCGTCATCGTCCGCTTCGAAGGAGTGCGTGGAACCCGTT
>DASRYX010000685.1:0-14534 GCA_035686985.1 Planctomycetaceae bacterium
CCCCAGAGAACGTACTTCTTCACGAAGTCGTCGGCGTCGGGCTCCGTCGGACGCGACTTCCTGGCGAGCCGCACCGCGAACTGCGCCGTGCGGGGCGAGACGGGCATACGGCGCACGATGCGGCGCAGCTCCACGATGTCCGAGCCATGCAGCACGGGCGAGACGGAGCGAGTCTCGCCCGAGGTCGTTTCGAGCGCGATCCGCAGTTCCTCGTCCTCGCTGGGATAGTCGACCTGGATCTGCAGCATGAAGCGATCGAGCTGCGCCTCGGGAAGAGGGTAGGTCCCCTCCTGTTCGATTGGGTTCTGCGTCGCGAGGACGAAGAAGGGATCTTCGAGATCGTGCCGGAAACCGGCGACGGTGACGTGACGTTCCTGCATCGCCTCCAGCAGCGCGGCCTGCGTCTTCGGCGGCGTGCGGTTGATTTCATCCGCCAGCAGAAAATTCGTGAAGACGGGACCGGGCATGAAGGACACGCGGTGCTTGCCGGTGGCCTGATCTTCGTCCATCACATCGGTGCCGGTGATGTCCGCGGGCATCAGGTCGGGCGTGAACTGAATGCGGCGAAATTCCATGTCGAGGGTTTTCGCCAGCGTGCGGCCCATCAACGTCTTGCCGAGACCGGGCACACCATGCAGCAGGATATGACCTCGGCACAGCATGCCGATCAGCAACGAATCAATGACTTCTTCCTGGCCGACCACGACCTTCGCAAGCTCCTGCTTGATTCGCGAACGGGCGTCACGCAGCTTCGCGACGGCGGCGGCATCATCATTGGGGACCGGAGCATTCATCGAGGTCGTTTCCGCTCAGAAGGTGAATCAGGGGCGCGAGGCGGTCGGCATGGGAAGCGATTTCGGGGCCGACATAGTCGCCATCGCCGCCGCGGCTTCTTTCGGGTCGATCAGTTCATCGCGATCGGCATCGAGTTGTTCGAAGACATCGCGCGGGCCGAGGAACTCGCGCCAAGTCAGGTCGCCATCATTGTTGCGATCCCAGCGCTGGAACCAGATCGGTCCGACCGGCCGCGGACGGGTTTGAGCCACGGGTTGTTGCGGCATTAACGGGTTCACAACGGGGCGGTCGGGGTTTCCAAACGGATTGAACACGCCGCGGACAAACTCGATGCGATATCGCCGGGACGGTTCTTTGTCGCCGAGACCGGGCTGATTGTCCCGCTGCATCGTGGCGAGGGTTTTGTCGGCGTACCGCATTTCCCGCATCGAAATCCGCCGGTCGCCGTTGGTGTCGAGCGCCGAAAAGAAACCCGCACCGTCATCAAACACGGTGACTTGGCACGTATTGGCCATCGGCTCGCCGCGCGTGCGGATGTATTCCTTCATTTCCTCACCAAAGATTTTGTTATCGCCGTCCGCATCGATCTGATCGAAGAGCTGCCGTCCCAGACGTTCACGCAGCATGGCCTCATCACGATCGAGATAGCCGTTGTTGTCCTGGTCGAGTTCGTTAAATGTCCGCAGCGCGATTGTCATTGACGCTTCGAACGGGTCCACTTCGCGCGTCGAGAACGTGATCACCGCCTGGGGCAAGGCGAGTGTGGCAAGGTCCGGGTAACGCTCGTTGTCGTTGCGCTCAATCCGGGCATTCAGCACGCGCAGCATCGTGCCGCCGTCTTTGGGGCGAATCACATCAACCGCGAGTTCGACATCGATCGGGGTCTGCTTGATCTTTTCCAGCTCACGGAGGGAAAGCTGGCCATCACGGTCGGCGTCGCACGGTGCGATGCGGGCCGCGGGCCAGTTCAGCTCTTCCGGTGACAGTTTCTGATTGCGGTTCTTGTCGTACTTCCGAATCAGCTGTGCCGGCAGCAACGTCTGGTTCGTATCGCCGAGAAGTTCCGCGACCGTGGGACCCGTGGGACGCGCCGGGGTCATGGTGGGATCGGTCGGGATTGCCATCGGATCCGGTGCGGGGGTCACTTCATCGAGCGTCACGCATTCGTCATCGTCCATATCCCGCGCGAGCAGCAAATCCACCGCTTCGAACATCTCGTCGGCATCAACGGTCTTGTCGCCGTTGGCATCGAGCAGTTGAAAGACGACGGAATCGCTATCCGAGGTGGTCGTGTTCTGACGGTAGGTGATCGTCTCGCCGCCCTCTTTGTTCAACCGCTGTTCGATGTCGCGGGGCTTCATCCGCAAGTCAGCCCCGATCGAACGGATGAATTTCTCTGCACCGGGGCGTTGCTTTTCCCGAAAGAGCGGGGATTTCTGGGCTTCTTCGCGTGAAAGCTGGCCGTCTTTGTCAGTGTCCAGAGACTCGAGGAGACGCTGAACAGTCGCGCGGCGGGCATCAGCCGGTGATTGTGCACCAACCGCGACATGAAACCTCAGATGCAACGGTCCCTGATCGAGCAACAGCAAGACGTCGCGAACTTCCGCCGTGGCAGCCGCCGGTGCGACGGCCTTATTCGTGGTGTCATCGCCGGTCAGCATCATTGGACTCTGCATCACGGCCGCGAGCAGTCCGCACGTCAGCATCAGCGCCCATCGACGCCGCTGCCGGCTTCGTTGCTGAATCCGATGATGGTCCACGCGACGAGGCATCCGCAATCACTTCCCTACGCCAGGATTTTGATGAGTTCCGGTGATAACTGCGAGAAAAATCAAACGGATTTGACCAGTTCCTGGATCACCTTTCCGTCGCGATCGACGAGCGGAATCGGTCGACCTTCCGGAGAAATGTTTTCGTGTCCCGGGTCGATCCCCAGACCGGCACACAGCGTGGCGTACAGGTCCGGCGTTTTGACGGGGCGACTAGCCACTTCGGTTCCCGCTTTTCCGGTGTCGCCGATGACTTGGCCGCCTTTAATCGACGCGCCGCCCAGCACCGTCGACCACGCGAGCGGGAAATGATCGCGACCAGTGGTGCCGTTGATCTTCGGCGTGCGGCCGAATTCCCCCATCCACACCACCATCGTGGAATCGAACAGGCCGCGTTCCTTGAGATCATCCATGAGCGTTGACCAGGCAGGATCGAGCGTTTCGCAGAGACGTTTCACCTGATTGAAATTGTCGGCGTGGGTGTCCCATCCCTCTAACGTCACTTCGATGAACGACACGTCCCGTTCAACAAGACGGCGTGCGAGCAGACAGCCTTGGCCAAAACGGTTGCGGCCGTATTTGTCGCGGAGTGCCGCCGGTTCTTCGTCGAGTTTAAACGCGCCCTTCGCATTGGAGGAAATCATCCGCATTGCACGATCGTAATTCGCCCGGTGGGCATCGGTCGACGAGCTCTTGTTGCGCTTCGAGAAGTCGTCCTGCAGGAATTTGGAAATCGCAAACCGGCGGTCCATGGAATCCGCGCTCACGCCGGAAGGCGGCTTCAGGTTCTCGATGGAAAGATTCGCCCGCGCTTCGGGGTCATTACTGTCGCCGGAAACCACCAGTGGTGCCAGATTCGGACCGAGAAAACCTGGCCCTCCGACATTTCCGAAGCGGAACGGCGACACGCTGACATACGGGGGAAGTTCATTCTTCTCGTCAAAGAGCTCGTTGGCCAGCAACGCGCCGAGGCTGGGATAATTGACCGAGAGCGGCCCCGGGCGGTGCCCCGTCAGCATCAAACGGGTCGCGCGATCGTGGTCGCCTTCCTGAGTGGTCAGGCTGCGAATGATCGCAAGGTCCTTCATTCGTTGGGCGACGCCGCGTAGATGTTCGCTGATCTGAATGCCCGGCACCGCGGTGTCGATCGCCTTCGATGGTCCGCCGTTCGGATGTCCGACTTTCAAATCAAACGTATCGGTCTGCGTCGGCCCGCCCGCCATCCAGAGAAGAATACACGCCTTCGGCTTCTTCGCCGCATCGCTCGTCGCGGCGGCCGCCAGTTGCGGCAGCCAGGACGAGTATGAGGCGCCATACGCGGCGGCCAGCGACCATTGCAGGAAGTCCCGACGGGTAAAGTCGCAGCGTGACATCACCGGCTCCTTCAACAGTACTCAAATGACAGGTGACAATTTCGAAGGGAAAGGTGACAGCAATCAGCGCTCGAGCACGAATTCGGGACTGTTGAGCAATCCCCAGAAGATCTCGGCACAGGCCTGATTTTGTTTGTCGATTTCCTTGGATTTGCGAACATGTTCCAAAAGAAACTCGCGCTCATCGTCACGTGGCTTCCGGCTGAACGCCGCGTAGAACAGGGTCGTCAATTTCTGTTCGGTGTCGAGAAATGGGGCGTCCAGCACTCCGCGTAGTGTGCGACTTCTTTCGAGGTCCGTTGCCTCGGTGGTTAATTGGCCGTTCATCAATAAGAGCGCCTGCGGTACACCGGCACGATATTCTTCCGGTTGAGCTCCCGCCGCTTCATTCATGCGGGAAATGAGTTGATCCCGCAGGCCATTGAAACGGGCGCTGCCATCGGCCCGGGCGACCGGCAACGCCAGCGCCTGTTCCAGTGAGTTGAAGAGCTGCTCCGGTGTCAGTGTCTTGACCGGTCGCAGTCCCGGAACCCCACCGAGCAGGCTTTCCCCCGCGGCCTCTCGCTGGTAGAGCTGACTCTGGCAGATGCCGGAGATCAACCACCGCAGATCGTATCCCGCGGCGACGAAATGCCGCGCAAGCTCATCAAGAAACTTCCGCTCCTGAGGAGACGCTTTGTCGAGATCATCGACGGATTCGGTGAGTCCGCGGCCGAGCAGATGTAGCCAGACGCGGTTGACCGCCGTGGCGGCGAAGAGCGTGTTTTCCGGGGCGACAATCCAGTCGGCGACGGTTTCCCGCCCCATTTTTCCCTTTGCAAGTTTCGCCGGTTGGCCGCTGGCGAGGAAGGTTGCGGTGTAATCGACCGTGCTGTTTTCCGGGCGAATCGTTAGGGTTGATGAATCTTCAATCGACCCGTTTTTGACGCCGATGAAGAACGCGGCCATGCCCCAGAAATCGGATTGTTTCCACTCGGCGAACGGGTGGTTATGACATTCTGCGCAACCAATCCGAACGCCAAGAAACATCCGTGACACTGCGCTGGCGGACGTCTCCGGTTTGCCACCAGCGACCTGCAGATACATCGCCGGGCCACTCGCCATGACGCCGAGCCGGGGATTGGCCGCAGTCACTGAAGTGGAATCGCTCGTCTTCGCCGTGATCAGCTTGCGGACGATATCGTTGTAAGGAACATTCTCGGCAAACTGGGTTTTCAGCCACGGCTCCAGCATTACCGCCTGTTGAGCTTCAGGCGTGTTGCCGGGGATCATCATCCGCCGCCACAAGCTGGCCCAGTGGGCGGCCGTCCGTTCGGCGTAACGTTCGGGGCGACGGTTCTCGGTCAGCAGCCGTTCGATCAGAAGAAACCGTTTGTGCTCGCCGGTGTAGTCGAGGAACTCGCGCACCTGCGAGACGGGCGGGATCGTGCCGCTGAGATCCAGAAAAGCGCGGCGCAGAAATGTGGCGTCGTCGGTGATCGCGGGTGGTTCGATCTGGGATGCCCGCCACACGGTATTGAACTCGAGATCGATCCGTTCGGCGAGTTCGCGGGATGTCAATCGGCGGGATGGTTCCGCGGCGAACAACGACGCCGAGCAGCAGAAGGTCCATGCCAGAAGCCAGCGGTGGGCGAGCAACAAAGGCATGACGGGCTCTCCTGAACGCGATCGGAGATGGGCGGAACCGGGATCGATGTCGTTTTCGAATCACGATTCCATGAGCACCACTTTAGACAATATGTCTGAACAGTCAAGCTGTCTGCATCAGTTTTTTTCGTGAATCTGAAATTTTTCGGGAACCTTCTTACACAAAGCCCGGCACAGACTCGGTGGTCGCCTATTCGTTCTCTCTATCAAGCGACGTAGATGTACCGGTCGGTGATGGGAAAACAGCAGCATTTTGTGTTGAGGATTGGGTGCCGTCCACGTTCAGAAGTCTATGGGGCTGTTGGCCGTTTCGGCGGACATGGCGGGAAGCAGATCTGGTGGCGGAGGACATCATGTTTCGATTCAGAATGGCAATCGTCGCGGCATCCGTGATCATCGGATCCGCTGCAACGGGCTTCGCCCAGCAAGGGGGATGTCAACGAGGCGGCGGAGGCGGTGCCGCCGGGGGAGGGACAACCTCTGGCACGGCGGGCGCGGCCAACCTGGCCGGACTTCGTGCCGGGGGAGCGGCACCGACCGCAACCGGAACCACGGTGAGTTCGGCGCTGGGCGGATTGCAGCTCTACCAGCAGCAGAGTGCGCAGTTCCGACAGGCGCAGCTCAACGCGCTGGCGGCGAACGCCCAGATTCATGCGGAGTCACAGGCGATGTGGGCAAATGCCCGTCAGCGGAAACAGCTGGCCCTGGCGATGCGCCAATCCCGGGATCGCGTCCGCACATTCGAATGACACGTCTGGTGGAAGCCCAGCCATTGCGCGATGGCTGGGTGTTCTCTCACGCCGATCGCATCCGACGTTGCCACCAGGAAGTCGACGGCCGTCGCGAGGGACGCTGCCAGAGAAAATCGAGCAATTCGCCGTGCAGCTCGCGAGCCGACTCTTGTCGCTGCGCGGGATCAGGATGCATCGCCCGCATGATAATCGCCGCGAGATCCGTCGGCAGATCTGGCGCGTGCCAACGGGGAGCGATGATGTCGCCGCGCTCGATCGCCTCGGTCAATTTCACGGCGGGCAGGTTCGAGAACGCCGCGGACTGGGTCACCAGTTCATAGAGCGTCACGCCCAGCGAATAGACATCGCTGCGCTCGTCGCATTGCTTGTACAACCGTTCGGGAGCCATGTAACGTAACGTGCCTAGCGCCAGACGCTGTTCTTCCTGGGCCGCGCCATCGAAGAGACCGCTACCGCTGAAGTCGGTGATCACAGCGCGGCCGGTCGAGTCGAGCATGATATTGGCGGGCTTGATGTCATTGTGCAGGATGCCGGCCGAGTGCGCGTGTTGCAGGGCCTCCGCGACGTGCACACCAATCCCGGCGAATGCTTTCCACGAACTTCTCTGCAGCTCCCCCGGAGGGACGCGTGTGGTCGCGGTAGCCAGAGTCCGTTGACGGCGGCGCCGGCAACGAAACGGCTCGTCCCGTTCGCGTAAGCGCTCGATCACGCCCGAAAGTGTCATCCCGTGGATCAGCTGCATCACGTAGTAGAAATAGCCCCCTTCTTCACCGAAGGAGTAAATCGGCACGATGTGCGGATGCTGCAGCCGCGCGATCGCATCCACTTCCTGGCGAAATTGGGCCTGGCGTTGCGGCAGGTCCGCTCCCAGTCGATACGGCAGCAGTTTCAGCGCTACGGCCCGTGATGAGAAGCGGTGCTCCGCATGAAACACCACGCCCATGCCGCCGCGGCCGAGTTCCCGCACGAGCCGGTATTCTCCCAACTCTTTCAGCGGGAAATGGACCGGCAGACTCTGGCGGACGCACTCGATCTCTTTTGCCGTGCCCCAGCGCTCCAGCCGTGCGACAAGCGGCAGGAGTTCGCGCAGCTCATCCGCGAACGCCGGATGGGCGGCGAGGAACTGTTCCAGATCCGGCGGGCTTCCCTCACGGGCTGCATCGACATACTGGCAGACGATGGCATCGATCGTTTCTGCGACCGCATCCGGCGCTGCCGTTATGATGTTTCCTGCCATCCCTCGATTTTCGACGGCATCCGCCAGCGACGCAAGCGGGAATTCTGTCCCCGTAGGGTCCGCTGTGCGGACCGGCCTTAGTAGACGACCTCAACTCATGACGGTCCGCACAGCGGACCCTACTTAAGCCTTAACCGCGCAGCCGTGATTGGATGTGGTTCACGAGTTCCTTCACGCTCACGCGGTCCTGCTTCAGTGAGTCGCGATCACGAACCGTGACTGTGTCGCCGGACATCGTGTCGCTGTCGACGGTCACACAGAACGGCGTACCGATTTCGTCCATGCGGCGGTAGCGGCGACCGATCGCGGCCTGCTGATCGTAGGTCACGGCGATGCCGGCCTGCTTGAAGGACCGGTAAATCTCCGCGGCCTTTTCGGGCATGCCATCCTTCTTGATCAGCGGGAAGACGGCGACTTTCACCGGCGCGAGTTTCGGATGCAACCGCAACACCAGCCGGGTCTGCATCTCGCCCTTTTCGTCCGGAGCCTGGTCTTCGTGATACGCCTCACACAGAAACGCCAGCGTGGCACGATCGCAACCGGCGGCGGGCTCAATCACGTGCGGTACGAACCGTTCGCGCGACTGATCGTCGAAGTACGACAGATCTTTGCCGCTGCCCTGATACTTCGGCTTGCCGTCGGGGCCCTTCTCGACCACCAACTGGCCGTTCTCTTTGCATAGCTTGCCTTCGGAGTGCGAACGCAGATCGAAATCGCCGCGGTGCGCGATCCCTTCCAGTTCGCCATATTCGCCGGCGTCGAGAAACGGGAACGCGTATTCGACGTCAGCCGTTCCGACCGAGTAATGCGACAATTCATCCTTGGCGTGTTCGCGCAGAATCAGGTTCTGCTGGCTGATGCCGTGGCGAATGTACCATTGGAATCGTCGATCGCGCCAGTACTGGTACCATTGCAGCGACTGCGACGGATGACAGAAGAACTCCATCTCCATCTGCTCGAACTCGCGCGAGCGGAACGTGAAGTTCCGCGGCGTGATTTCATTGCGGAAACTCTTGCCGATCTGCGCGACGCCGAACGGAATCTTCACGCGGGAACTGTCGCAGACATTCTTGAAGTTAACGAACATCCCCTGCGCGGTTTCCGGCCGGAGATACGCCGCATCCGAATCCGTTCCCAGTGCCCCGAGCGTCGTTTTGAACATCAAATTGAAGTCGCGCGGCTCGGTGAGTTCCCCCGCACATTTCGGACATTTCGGAATCAGTTTGGGATTGCTGGCGGACCGTTCCTTCAGCTCATTCCAGCAGACGCTCAGCGTCGTCGTGTGAATGGAGCCCGGCTGATCAGTGCCATGCGCCTTGTTGTATTGCAGGATCGACTGTTCGAGCGATTTCGATTTGGAACTCGACAGGCCCATTCCCGTCGCATCGTCCCGTTCGAAGGTTTCACAGGCCACCCAAGTCGCGGGCTGGCCTTCCAGCACGGCGATCGCAATCGCAGCGTGGTCGAACCGGAATCGTGATTTGCACGCCTTGCAATCGATCATTTTGTCGACGAACAAATCGAAGTGTCCGGAGTTCTTCCAGACCTGCGGGTGCATGATGATTGAGGTTTCGACGCCTACCATGTCGAAGCTGCTGGGAGCACCGGGCGGCGTGAAAAGCTCGTCGTGCTCGGTGATCATGTCTGCCCACCACGTCTGGCGGACGTTGCGTTTCAGTTCCACGCCGAGCGGCCCGTAATCCCAGAAGCCATTGAGGCCGCCGTAGATCTCGGACGACTGGAAGATGAACCCGCGTCGCTTGGCAAGGGCGACGATTTTTTCCATGCGGTTTTCGGTAGGCATTGAAGTTGGTCGTTGGTAAGTGATAGTGGGTCGGTAGAAATTCTTCTTCGCTCGCGCTTGGCGGAAGATCACGCTAAGCGCGAGCAGATGAGAAAATTCGCTCTCCGTCATATTCGGGAACGATATCGAACAGGTCAAACGTCGCAGCACGGTCGATCTGGGTGTCGAAGCCCAGCCGGCGGCAATTGCGGCCGCCGTAGCTGTTCCGCATCGACCGGCGAAAGTCTTCATCACTGACGCTGGCCTGCAGGTACTTGGCGAGCGCGAGCTGAGCCTGATCATCCGGCAGGTCGTCATCACGGCGACCAAATTCCTGCAGCAGACGGTCGATGATCGCCCCCGCGCAGAGCGAATCTTCCGCGGTGATTTTTCCTTTGGTGCCGGCACACACCAGATGGATCGGCCGTGTGTCCTCGGCAAGGACATTCACCACGGCCTGCAGGTTCACGAAGGAGCCGATCAGCACGCGATCGGCCGCCGAGGCCCGCAGCAGAGCTTTGGTGCCATTCGTGGTGGTGAAGATGATCGTCTTACCCTGCACGACTTCGCGCGTGTACGCAAACGGGTTGTTGTCATGATCGAACCCGTCGATCAGCACTCCTTCGCGCTCGCCGCCGAGGAGATAGTCACCGCGATGAGCAAACCCGCGTGCGACCGACTGGGCGTCCTCGATGGTCAGCGTCGGGATGACGCACTGGGCGCCATTGGCCAGCGCATGCACGATCGTTGTCGACGCGCGGAGAATGTCCAGAATCACAGCGATGCCGCCGCGGACCTCCTCCGGCTCGAACAACGCCGGCAGCAGATGCACGCGAATGTCCCGAACCATCCCAAGAATGATACGGGAAGATCACGACGCGGTCGAGGGAAGCCGTTCGCCATCAATCCCGCCGGATGTGTGCGCTGCTTCGGCCTGCTGATTCGCATCATAGTACCGCAGCAGCAGTCGGTCAGTTCGCAACGGCATTAACGTAAAGATCAAACTCAACATTGGCAGACTGAAGAGACACATCACACTAAAACCGAGGCCCATTCCGGACACAAAGCCGCCGATCACAGTCCAAGCCGCTCCACTGGTGGGGCTCTGCAATTCGATGATCCATCGAAGCGATTGTTCAATGTAGGGCAAGATGAACAACAGCATTCCGGCGATCCAAACGGTGTATGCCGCGATAATCCACAGACGGAACCGATCCATGATCCGCAGGTTTTTACGAACGCGATCAATGTACTCTTCGTCGGAAAGATGCTGAGATCGGAGTTCATACCAGCGCATGATGTTTTTCAGTTCTGCGATCAGCGGGCTGCGGCGGGACTTTGCTTCACGCCGTGCTTTCGTGAAAGCCGCGTAAGTTCGATCAACAGCGCTTCCAGCCGATCGAAGTACTCGTCTTCCGGCAGTGACGCTTTCTTCCCGCGCAAGTCGAGAATCTGCAGTTCGATGGCGTCACGTTGCTGGCGAATCTCTGGTGAGAGTTGGGCTTCTTCTGCACTGGGCACGAGATGCCGCTGGTGAGCGCGGCTGCCGTCGAGCTTGGACTGATCGGCGGAAGCTTTGACCGGATCGAGACCATCGAATGCGTCCGCGCGGGTTCCCTGACCGTCGCCGTTGTCATCGAGGAGCGCGTGTTCGGTTTGTAACCGCCCTTCGTCCTTGTACCACGCTGCTGTCCGACGCGACCCGGCGAGAAACGCTTCCCACAATGAGATCTGCTCGTCTTTGTCGAGATCCGACGATGAATCCACCAGCGCTTCGGCCAGAAATCCCCCAAAGCGGGCGAAGTTCTGCTCGCTGCCGCTCTTGGTCGCGGTGATAATCACCCGGTTGGGACCTGCGAGCTGCGTCAGAAATGGTGCACTTGCCGCGGATGTGTCGATTAACACCAGCGGCCGTTCGATCCGTTTCAACCACGTCTTGAAATCGTCGGTCGAGACATCCGGCCCGCGCAGATTGAACTTGGCGAGCCGCCGGTCAAAAGTGCCGTGACCGATCAGGACGAACCATAGTTCGCGCGATCCTGTCGTGGCGGTGTTCTGAAAGAACTGTTCGATGCGGTCGCGATCGGACGACGATCCCGCATCGAGTCCGATGATAGTGCTTGTCGCGCGGGATGTCTTCGCCGCGGTCGTCCACTGGTCCGCCCACTTACGAAACAACGCTTCGTAATCCGGCGTACCCGGTGCACCGACAAGCACGACCAACTCTGCACCGGGCGTTTCATCAGCGACGCACGATCCGAGTGCGGTGCCCATCAACAGCAGCATTGCCCCCCACTGCCCAACGCCCACTGCCCACTGCCCTCCCATCACGGCAACCCCCGGCGGCGACGAATCGCCCATTCGCCACACAAGCCCAGCACCACGGCAAGCCACATCAGCGGATGATGCCACAGCGGCGTCGTTGTGGTCTCCGTCAGCGGCGCGTCGCGTTGCGGCAGTTCCGTCACGAACGATGCGAGCTCGGAAAGTTCGACGACACGGCCCTTTGTGCCGGCCGCAATGTCTTTCAACAAAGTTTCATTCGGCGCGACCCGCTCGAATTCGCGAGAGAGTGGATCCGCGGCCCAGCCGGTCTTCGCATCACCGACGGGTTTGCCATCAGCATCGACGACATCCACTGTTGCCCGCCACGCTCCCGCCGGTCGTGCGCTGGTCATCGTTTCATACAGTCCAGGTTCGGAAAGCGAAGGTTCCGCAGGGATGGTGATCGGTTCGCCCGTCGGCGGCGTCAGCGTCATTGTAACCGCGGCGTTATCCAGCGTGCGGAACTCGGCGTCACGCAACCGAGCCTGCAGCCGCACCAGCGGCGTCCCCTGCGACTCATCGTTTTGCGACTTGAGTTCGATGCGGCTGGGGACATCCACGATCAGCCACCGCAGCATCTGCCGCCAGGCTTTCCCGAGATCATCCTTAGCGCGGAGATCGTCGGGCTGTTCGATCTGCCACCGCCACAAGTCACCGGCGAGCAGTGCGGCACTGCGACCTTGCCCGAACTGATGGGCAATCAGCGCTGGCTGCTTTTGACCGCGCGCGTCGATGACATCGGCAATCGCGCTCGCGCCGGGTTTCAGGCCACTGACGGTGTTGAGCACCAGCAGTCCCGCCCGGTCCTTGATCCGCCGCGTTTCTTCACCCTCAGTGGATCGCAGCCGCGCCCACGGTTGCAGCCAGCCTTCGCGCGTCAGGCCGAGGCGATAGCCGTTTGCCGGCGGAATCACCTGAGCGGCGTCAAGATAGACCGGCAGCGCCCTGGCAAGCGGCGTCTTCTGATAGCCTCCCTGGCGGAACGATTCCTGTCCGCCGAGCATCAGCAACCCGCCGCCGCGTTCGGAGACAAACCGCTCCAGCAATGCCAGCTGTTCGGTCGTGAAGAACGCGGCCTCGATATCATCAAGAATGACCGCGTGGAACTTGTAGAGGGCTTCCGGTGTCTTGGGGAAACCTTCCCGGAGTTCTTCGGATGTCTTCGTGTTGAGCCGCACGATCACCGGCTGGTCATACCGTTCGGTGTCCTCATTGGTGCGATCAAAACCGCGGAAGAGTGGGTTGGAACCCTCTCCTTCACGGCTGCGGAATTCGAATTTCGCTTCCTTCCTGGCGATGCGGATCATTGCCGTGAGATCAAGCTGGTCGTCGCCTTCGAGCGCCCGGCGCAGGAATTTGTATTCCCAGTTGGGACGCCCGGAGACATACAGCAGCCGATAGGGTCCCGCGCCGCGGTCAGCAGTCACCAGACGCGAGTTGTTAGCGAGCGTAGTCTCGCCTTTGCCAGCGGCTTCCTCGAACGCCGACTTGGGTTCGCCCAGTCCGATGCGCACGCGGTAGAACGTCACGCCGGTCGCCGTCGGTCGCAACTGGAAACGGAAGACCAGCGGCGACGACTTCGAACCGAAGGTCTGCGTTTCGGTCTGGGACGGTTGGCCCTCGAGATCTTCCACCCGGCAGGAGACGGTCGCGCCGGGAAATCCCTGTTGCGTGATTTCCGCCTGCAGCGTCACCGGGGCGTCTTCAAATGAGGTCGTGCTGACGGTGACATTGCTGATCGCGAGATCGCGATGTCCGCGCGTTTCGCCAATGGAGACCGGATACACCGGCGGCAGCCCGGACCAGTCCGCGGCGGTGACGGCATCGGTGCTGTTACCGTCGGTGAACAGCAGGATACCGGCGACAGGTCGGTCACGCAGGCGCTCCTTCAAGGACCGCAGCATCGCACCGATGTCGGATCGATCGCCGGTGACGGTCAGCGTCGAAAAATCCGCAACGTACTTTGCGTAACTGTCGAAGAGATACCGGCGGACGTCGAAGTCCTGTTCGAGCCGCGTGTGCCACGGGGCGTCGGTCGTGGTCAGGAACTTCTGCAGGTTCTCGGCGCGGGTGCCCGTGGTGCCCGGGTCGGTGAGGGCCATGCTTTGCGAATTGTCGGCGATAAGCAGCATCACATTCGCGCCGGGCCGAGCGCGCTGGCTGCTCCAGAGCGGTTCGGTCAGGAAGAACGCCAGCAGTCCGACCGCGACCCACTTCAGCGCGGCGCCGGCGATGAACCAGCGCGATTCCATCGCGAGCCGTCGGTAATAAGCGGCGAGAATCACGGCACAAACGGCGATCGCCAGCAGGGCTGGTGCCCACCATTCGCCATGACCGAAGAGCAATCCCGCGAGGATCATTTTTCCTCCCCGCGACCGAGACGCTCATTGTAGCTGCGGACGAGATCACGATAGCGCGCCGGGACCGGATCGCGATCGATCGGCACCAGGCTGTCCTTCGATTCCCGCTTGGCGACCTCTTCCGCAAGTTTCTGCTGAAGTTCCACCAGCGGGTCGTACAGCGAGGCTTTCACCAGCGTCCATTCTGGTGCCTGCGAATGCCGTTTGGATTCCGCACGAAGACTACGGGCCTGTTCGCGCAGCTTGGCGACTTCGGCCTGCAGCTGGGCATCGGTCAGCATCGATTCGACATCCCGCAGACGTGATGACCATTCACGATATTGTTGATCGCCTAGCGGGCCACCGGGTGCCCCCGCACCGCCCCCTTCGCCGCCTTGATCTTGTCCTCCTTGCGGAGAACCGGGACCGCGTTGACCGCCGTTCTGCCCGCGCAGTCCCGGTGTGTTGCGGGGACTCGGCGAGTTGCCCTCGCCCTGTCCGGGCTGTTGTCCTC
>DASRYX010000686.1:0-2827 GCA_035686985.1 Planctomycetaceae bacterium
CGGCGTGAAGCGCGTGTGCGTCAGCGAAAACGTCGGCACGCGCTCGTCGATCCGAGCCGGATCGGTGAGGCCCCACACGCGGTAATCGCGCAGGCTTGTTAAGCCCACGCGCAGGCGCTGTCGCAGCGGATGCTCGCGGGCTTAACAAGCCTGCGCGATTACCGCGTGTGGGGCATCACCGATCCGGCTCGGATCGACGAGCGCGTGCCGACGTTTTCGCTGACGCACACGCGCTTCACGCCGGGAGAGCTGGCCGAACGCCTGGCAGCGGACGGGCTCTATACGTGGCATGGCAACCACTACGGTATGCCCTTCTGTGAAGCCGCAGGACTGGAACCGCACGGGACGTTACGCATCGGCTTCCTGCACTACAACACGCTAGAAGAAGTCGACCGCGTGTTGGAGGCGCTGCGACGGATCAGTCAGCACGGTTGAGCGCGAATGGTGGCGCGAAACCGCAAGCGGTGTTCGCCCCACTACTGCCCATTCCCCACTGCCCTCCTATTGCAGTTTGACCGTGAACGTTTTTCGTTCTTTGCCGCGCAGCGCCACAATGGACACGGGATCGTCACGGCGTTTGTTCTGCATCGCGTGCGATAAGAGTTCGCTCTCCGTGCGGGCGGCGTCGATGCCGTCGTAGCTGATGACGATGTCGTCCTTGAGCAATCCCGCCTGTTTCGCGCGGGCGTGTTCGCCGTACTGACCGACGTGCTTCACCCGCAGCGCCATTTTGTCCGCGGTGAGAGACGCTTCTTTTCGCTCCTCGTCGGTCATCGCTTCCAGCACCATGCCGCCGAATGCCATGCGGCGGAGATCCCACGTGGTCGCCCGCCAGGAAATATCGGCGTGGCGTCGCCAGCCATCGGGGAGTTCCAGCGTGGCTTTGACCCGCTCGCCGTTGCGTTCGACTTCCACGGGAATCGCCGCGGAGGCACCCGCGTTCTGCAACACCCATTGGGCATCGGCGACCGACACGAGCGGCTGCCCCTGCAGCGACGCTAATCGATCTCCCGGCTGCAGCTTCGCCTTCGCCGCAATGCTGCCGGGTTCCACGGCGGTGATCGTGCTCGCGGTTTCCGGGTTCATCTTCAAACCCAGAATGCTCAGCCCCGGCCAAGGAAACAGCAACTCGTCCGGGACCGGTTTGTTCTCCGACCGGAACACCATCCGCTGGGCTTCACGAATCTGGTGACAATGAATGCAGCTTTGAACGACCTTGCCTTCATAGTTCAGCTTGTCGGTGTACTTCCCTTTGAGCATCGGAAACTCTTCAGGAACGGGCACGGCCGCCGGTTTCGCCGCCTTGCCTGCGAGTGAGGTGCGATGCTGATCGATCTCGGAAGAAAGTTTCAGCACGCGCTGCATCGAATCGGCAAACCCGAGCAGGTGCATGTCGTCTTTCTCATTCTCGCGACCCGTGCGGGTCCCGAACCGGCCGAGCAGTGTGCCGTCGTGGTGCAGGTACGCAATCGCGAACGACATGTCGAAGTCGAACTGGAATCGCGACAGATCCAGCCCGTTGGCCTGCGGGATGCGGACACAGACGAACTTGTCGAGCAGTTCGCGAATCACCGGCTCGCGCTCGACGACCTGCTCATCGAACTCATGGCACGCTTCACACGGAATGCAGCGGAAGACGACGAGAATCGGCTTCTTCGTCCGCTTCGCATCACGTTCGGCTTTGGGGAGATCGTTATAGATCCAGAAATCGCTCGCCTCGAGCAGCTTCTTGTCGTTGCGAACTTTCGTCTCGCGGTCTTGAGCGATCGCGGACGAGAGCAGACAGGCTCCGATCAGACCGAACAGGCACGCGCGGATCATTGCTGTTTCCTCTGGGTGCTACCTAACAGGAAAGAAAGCCCGTTTGTTGTGATAGATCATCACCAGCGGGAACGCAAGCCTGCACGCGACCGGGTTGCGAAGCGGGAAACCGTGGCGATAGCATCGACGGGGGAGATCTTCGTCGATGACTGTTCGCCACGGGTTCTGTTTGCTGCTGCTGGTCGCCGGCTGTAGTGCAGGTGCGTCGTCTTCCTCGAGCAAGACGGGCAGTTCCGATGCCGTCGATGTCCTGGTGAACGAGCCCGCCGCGACACCTCCGGGCATGCGCTGGATTCCCGGCGGCACGTTTACGATGGGAACGGATAACCCGAAGTTCCCCGACGAAACGCCGGCGCACCGCGTGATGCTCGACGGGTTCTGGATGGACGAGACCGAGGTCACGAACGCGCAGTTCACCGAATTCGTAAAGGCCACCGGATACGTCACCGTCGCCGAGAAGAAAATCAACCGCGAGGACCTGGCCGGTCAGGTGGCGGATCTCGCGAGCATTCCGGAGGAAAATCTGGTCGCCGGGTCGATATGTTTCAACTCGAAGTTTGATCCGAAGACGCTCCGCAAAGATCACACGTTGTGGCCGTATCAGGTCTGGAAGTACGTCGGCGGTGCGAACTGGAAACAACCCGAAGGCCCCGATTCCAATCTGGAAGGCCGGATGGATCACCCGGTGGTGCATGTCGCCTGGGAAGACGCGAAGGCGTACTGCGAGTGGAAAGGCCACCGTCTGCCCACCGAAGCCGAATGGGAATACGCGGCCCGCGGCGGTCGTGAAGGGGAAGAATATCCGTGGGGGAATGAGCGCAACCCCGATCAGAAATGGATGCACAACATCTGGCAGGGGGAGTTTCCGGTGAAAAACGAGGCGAGCGATGGCTTCACGCAGACCGCGCCCGTCAAATCGTTTCCGCCGAATGCGTACGGGCTGTTCGACCTCTCCGGCAACGTGTGGGAGTGGTGCGGCGACTGGTACCAGCCGGACTATTATCGC
>DASRYX010000687.1:0-3841 GCA_035686985.1 Planctomycetaceae bacterium
CGCGTCGCGGCTAAACGGAGATCAGTTCTTCCGTCGAGCCATCGCGCGCGGGAGCTCCTGCTGGAATTCGCGTTCGAGTTCGGCGACCGATTTGCCGAGGATCTTCTCGAATTCCGCGACGCGCTGGTCGGGGCGATCGACCAGCAGCGGCCTTTTCGCTGCGTAATGTTTCACGAGGTTGTTGTACTCGGCCCGGTATTTGGTGACGAGCAGCCAGTGCAGGCCCCAGGCGTGACCGTATGCCTCTGCGGCGAGCACGTCCCCCTGAAACGGCTGGTCGCGCGCAACGATCTCGGCCCAGTCGACCGTCCGCGCTTTCAGCGCCATGCGTGCGTAACGATCGCTGATCGACTTCGGGCCACTGCGGACTCGCTCGCCATCCCCCTCGAATCCTGTAGCGATCCCTTCATTGAACCACATTGGCACCGGCGCGAAACGCTGCAGGATGCCGCGATTGTAGACCTGCTGGTGGACGGCTTCATGCAGCGGCGTTTCGAACGTCGTGCATTCGCTCAGTCGGATGACCAGGCGGTTGGATTCGAGGTTGTAGTACGCGGAAATATTCGCCGCCGAGATGCCACCCTGACCGGAAGTGTCACGAACCGTGTAACCGTCGAAGTGACGGTCGGACTCAAAAATGACTGCCGCCAGGGGGAACTTGACGGCGGTGGTTTCGATCCGCGCCTGCTTGACGAACTCGAGGAAATTCGTCTGCATGCCTTTGAAGAACGTCGCGGCCTTTTTCACGACGGCCTGATACCGCCGTTCGGTCGCGGGATCAAGCGCATCAGGACGGGCGCGAACCAGGACAATCACGAACGGCTTCTCGATGTGGCTGATCGTCCGTGTCGCGCTGAATTCTTCATTGATCTGCTTGAGCAGTTCATCCGGTGTGAGCGGCTTGGGATCGGGACCGGCCGTGCGGTCGACGATGCGGTCCGACGGAATGAGCTTCCAGCTGCCATCGGCGAGTTCGAGTGCGTGAGCTTTCTGACCTTCGCCCGCCAATCGCGCGTTGATCGTCGCCGTCGAACCGTTGTCGAGACGGATGGTGAAGTCGTCGGCGGGGAGGGAAGTGCAAAGTGAGAAGTGCAAAATGCAAAGTGCAAAGTGGACCGGAGTGGCGGTCACTGTCGACCGATGTGTTGGTCGTTTCACTGCGATTTCCACTTGGCGTCGGCACGTTGGACAGTCCCGCGGACGGGACAGAGCGGTTCTGAATCGTAGCCTGCACCTAGATTCAAAGCCAGATGCTGTCCGATACGCGGCGGCGTTCACTTCTTTTTCTTCGGCATCAGTAATACCTGCAAGCCTTGGCTGCGGGTCTGGCGGATGATGTCGGTCAGCCGCTCGGCTTTCGGTTCCAGGCGGCCGTTGACGAGCTTCGCGGTGACCGTGATTGACGACTCGTTGCCGCTGCGGAGACCGGCGGCTTTCTGAATTTCCGGTCGGCCGGTGCGGGTGCCGATTTCCAGAATGCGGAACGGGCCGATCAGTTCGCTGGTGCCCGAGCCCGAGGGAACGCCGACGGGGCTGTTCTCGGGAATCGGCGTCGGCGAATCGGTCCCCGTCCGCGGGGCGATAAACATCACTTCGTCGTCGGGATTGACCCGTCCTGAACTGAACGAACGCGGATCGACCGGCAGCCACATCGCGACTTCATCGGGACCGAGTTTTTCACTCAGATCGCGCTGCCCCGGCGTGGTGAGATCATCATGCAGCACGATCTCGCCGCCGCGGAACGTGCGGGCCGTGACCAGTCCGACCACCGCGCCGCGCACCGACCACCGTGGGGCGACCTGATCCAGATTACCGAGATTGCTGCGCGGGATGCCGACGGCGATGAGATGCTCTTCCTTGATCGGGTCGCCGGAGTTGAGCTGCACGCCGGCTTTGATGCCGATGAATTGCTCCTTCGCCTCTTTCCCCGCGAGGCGTTCGAGGTAGAACCAGTTGCACAGCGCACCGATGAGGCCGAGCCCGACGGCGACCATGATTCCGGGGAGACCTTTCACGGAGAGTCCTTTTTCTTTCGATGTCGTCACCCCATAATCACGAATCCGTTTAGCCGCGACCCGCAGGGGAGCGCTCTGTGCAACGCGCTCCCCTGCGGGTCGCGGCTAAACATCGTTATGGCGGAACGGCGGGATGATTTTTGAGGGGATCGGTCGGCAGTGATTGTAACGCATCCGGCGGGGAAAGCGGCACAGTCCACATCACGCCGGTGAGCTGCCCGTTCTCCGCCGTTTGAATCTGCACATCAATAACGTGTTTGTCGTGCCGATACTGCAGCGTCGCGCTGTCGGAGGTCACGGCGCGCACCGTACTGGTGGCGGTGCGGTAGCGCTGATCAAAAAACGCGATCCACTCGGCCAACACGCCCGGGCCGCGGAACGTGGCGACTTGCCGGCCGGCTTCGTCGGTCCACGACAACAGAGGAATGACGCGAGGCGGGAGAGTCGTCGGCGAATTTCGCGATCCGCTAAGCGCGAGCGGGGAGAGAATGAAGGTAGTCCACTTATTCTCACCGGCGGGGACGGCGAACCCGTGGACCGCGAGGCGTTCCTGCTGCTCGACGAAGATCGTGCCAATCATGCCCGGCCACGGTGCCGACCAGCGGTACAGCACACCGCGGCCGTGATCGGTCGCGATCGGCGGTTCCGTTTTGAGCCGGTCCAGCAGTTGCTGTTCGCTTTCGTCCGGCCGTGCGGTCGGCACCGGTGTGTCGCTCAATCGGGACTGCACAAGTTGCATCAGGCGTTGTTCGACCGCTTCCCGATCGCCGACGAATGGCGACCGATACAACGGTACGCCACGCGGCCCGACGCGAACATCCACCGGTCGCCGCGACCAGTCTTCCCCGGCGTCACCCACGATCGACGGCGTGGCGGAAGCGTCTTCCCGCCACCAGTCGACGAGTTGCCGCCCGGTGGTCAATCCGACCGCGGCGACCCAGCCAATGACGACGAGATCCAGCACCCGCCGACGGAGGACGGCAGTCCACGTTGGCGCGGACTTTCCCCGATCCAACGCACTGCTGCGCGCCAGCGTTTCAACGACGCGACTTTCGGCGTCCGTCATTCGGTAAGACTCAACTGAATGTCTGATTACTGAAACGATGAAGCGGGCCTACTGTCAACAAAGAACGACGGGTTGTTTCTTTTGGTAGAATCCGTCTATGGACGATTACCCTAAAGCAAAGCCGCGAAAGGATTCCCCCCGCGAGATGCGGGCTGTGTTTGTCATTTTCTCGTTGGCTTGGCCCATCGTCGTATTTGTGATGGGGCAGATGTCCGCGATGTCGTCCAAGGAAGCGGCTTGCTGTTCGGCGGACTGGCAGGGCGTCGCCTTGCTTGCCGTTCCATACTTCACCATCGTTTTTGCGGTTGCACGTTGGTTTCCTTGGGGCGGAACAGCCGAGAGCAACAAGCAGCCAAGTGAAACTCCTACTCAACCGTAAGTCGAGCTCCGCCGGGAAGATCACAATTCGCGCCGGTCCGGGTTTCGGGTTACAATCGTCCCTTCCCTGGGAAATGTGCTCCGGAGCGCTGGCGATGTCCATGTTGATGGTGGTGGTTCTTTCGGCGGTCGTGTTGTCCGTGGCGTATGTCACCTACGGACCACTGCTCGTGCGGTTGTTGCGGCTCAACCCGAATGTCCGCACGCCGGCGCATGAGCTGCGCGACGACGTCGATTACGCGCCCCTCGAGCCGAACGCCTTGCTCAGCCAGCACTTTTCCGCCATTGCGGCGGCGGGGCCGATCGTCGGGCCGATTCTCGCCGGGGTGATGTTCGGCTGGCTCCCGGCACTCATCTGGATTCTCGTCGGCTGCGTGTTCAT
>DASRYX010000688.1:0-2159 GCA_035686985.1 Planctomycetaceae bacterium
GCTCGAACTCGACGGTGTGATCGAGATTGCAGCCTTCGAACGTCAGCGGCAACCCCGCGAGATAATCGAGGACGTCTTTGAATTCCAGCGACTTGCGCCAGATGTAACTGTTCACCGCCCGCGATCCGAACGGCACGCCCAGTGATGCGCAGCGTTCGGTGTGCATGCGTGTGTGGCGCTGCTCGTCTTCCATCACCCGGGCCATGCCGAGCCGGAATTCCTGCGGCAGATCGGGATAGAGCAACAGCTGCGACGCCATGACTTCGAGGGCCTGCAGTTCATGGTTCGCCATGATGTGATGCGCGATGCCGCGCCGCTGCGGATCATCAAACGTTTCCGGATGTGGCATCGGCGGCGCGGTACGTGGGGCGCCGAACACCAGGCTCGTCGGTCGCGTCGGGACCTGCACGCGCCGCGCGTCACCGGGGTGTTCATCCGTGAATTCGTCCTTCACGCGCGCGAGCTTCTCTTCAAGACTGTCCGAGAACAGCACCCGCTCAGCAAACGTCCGCAATTCCATACTGATTCCTGCGTGAACCAATCCCTGACCACTTCGATTGCATCGTACCTCATCGGCGGTTGAGTTATCATTGTCGCACCTTCAGGAGAGCAGATGCGATGATACAGGCACATCACCGTGAGCGAACGCAATGCGGCTGGATCGCCGTGTCGTTTCTCTCGGTCCTTTTCTGGGGTGGTATCGTCAAGACGGAAGCCGCGCCGTTTCTCGGTAAGGTCTCCGACTGTCACGGGTTCCGCCGTTATGATTTCACAGTCGCGGGGAAGGACGCGGTCGTTGTGGTGCCGGAGCACTCGGCAGAAGGAACGCCGTGGGTCTGGCATGGCGAGTTCTTCGGGCACAAGCCGGACCCCGATATTGCTCTGCTGAAGGTCGGCTACCACATTGTTTATCTGCGTGTGCCGGACATGCTGGGCAGTCCGACCGCCGTGAAGCACTGGAACGATTTTTATGCAGAGTTGACGGAGAAGTACGGCTTCGCGAAGAAGGCCGCGTTGGTCGGCCTCAGCCGTGGCGGCCTCTACTGTTACAACTGGGCGGCGGCGAACCCGGACAAAGTTGCATGTATCTACGCGGACGCACCGGTGTGCGATTTCAAAAGCTGGCCCGGCGGTCGTGGCAAAGGGAAAGGCAGCCCGCGCGATTGGCAGCTTGTCCTCGAAACGTACGGCTTTGCTTCCGAGCAGGAAGCACTCGACTATACGCTTAACCCCGTCGATAATCTGGCACCACTCGCGAAAGCCGGAGTGCCGCTGCTGCACGTGTATGGTGATGCCGACGATGTCGTGCCGTGTGATGAAAACACCGGCCTCGTTGCCGAGCGTTATCGACAGATGGGCGGTTCGATTGAACTGATCGCGAAACCGGGCGTTGGTCATCACCCGCACGGGTTGACCGATTCGACACCGATTGTCGAGTTTATCCGTCGGCACACCGCTGCGAAGTGATCGCTACGGACCGACCGCACATTCGATGCGACGACCTTGCTCGGATGCACAATAGATCGCATCGAGCAGTTGCAGCGTCGCTAACGTCGATTGCGGCGTATTGCGACAAACGGTTCGTTCTCGTCGCGCGACGGCGACCCAATCGCGCAGCAGTGCGAGCATGCGCGCGCCGCCGTAGCCGGGGGTTTTGTCTTCCGGGATGAGAAACGATTCGTTCATCGCGAGGAATTGCGGTTGCGGTCCGTGGATCTCGAGCAGGCCGCCACTCTGCGGATGCGCGGGCCGCCAGTGAACCCAGCGCTCGCTGCCGCGGAGCACCCACTGCGACTCTCCCGCCCAGCGCGGCAACCAGTATCCACCGGTGAATGACGCCAGGCCACCACCCGCCAGATCGAGAATCGCAACGCCGCCGTCTTCAACCGTGGATGCAGTTGCCCCGAAGTTTCCGACTCGCGCGGTCACGCCGGCAATGGCTTGACCGGTCACGTAGAGCAGCAGATCGAGCCAGTGGCAGGCGAGCCAGTTCATGAAGCCGCGGCCGCTGATCGCCGCATCAAACAGGTAATGATCCGGCCCGCGTCGTCGCACATCGCTGGTGGCATAGCTGGTCTCAATACTGATGAGCTTACCCATCCGCTGCTCGGCAATCATCGTCCGCAGACGTTCGACTCCGGGGTCATAGCGCCATAAAT
>DASRYX010000689.1:0-6047 GCA_035686985.1 Planctomycetaceae bacterium
ACGGTCAACACCAGCGCATGCAGCCACGAACCAATCGGACCATCAACCCAGAGAGCATGGCCGAACAGCAAGGCGACCGGCAGCAGGATGATCCACGCGGCGGCCCGCAGACGCGAGCGCAGCAGAGATTCATGACCGGCGGGAGCCGCCGACCCCCGGGCCACCTGAATGGTGGCTGATTGTCGCGGGAGATCGGCACTGTCAATCGCCGAATCAGGCGTGTGAACGAGCCGGTCAAAGACCTGTGAGAAGTCCACATCGGACGGCGCAGTGGGGACCCACGTTGGTGCGAGCAGCGCGACTTGGCTCTGCGACATCGACATGTGTTGGCCCCGAGAAAACGCCGCGTGAGCGCGGGGAGAGAGTGCCACGGACCGCCTGACGGCCCGCACACAGTGCGCGGAATGATCGTGGTGACTCTCTCCGCTTAACTCCTAGCACGCGCGGCACCAGCGCGGCGCAAAGAATTGCGGCGGTCCCCTGCTCCACATGAGGTGACCGCCACGGAGACGTCATATCCGGCGCGACCGGCACCAGTGGACACCTTAACCGATGCCGGGCACGGGAAACGCCTGGCAGAATTCCTGGATTTCCAGGCGTGTCCGTTCCACGGCCGCGGCGTCGTCGGCGTGTCTCAGGACGTTCAGAATCCATTTGCCGACCCGCTGCATTTCGGCTTCTTTCATGCCGCGGGTGGTCAGCGCTGCCGTACCGAGACGGATACCGCTGGGATCGAGCGGCTTGCGAGGATCGTAGGGAATCATGTTCTTGTTGACCGTGATCCCGGCACGATCGAGCGTCTGTTCGGCGATTTTTCCGCTCAGCCCGATGGTCGTCACATCCGCGAGCATCAGGTGATTGTCGGTCCCGCCGCTAGCGAGTTTCAGCCCGCCGGCAATCAGGGTTTCCGCAAGTGACTTTGCATTGGCGACGATCTGCTTCGCGTAATCTTTGAACGACGGCTGCAGTGCTTCCAGGAAACAGACGGCTTTACCGGCGATGACGTGCACCAGCGGTCCCCCCTGCAATCCCGGGAAGACCGTCTTGTCGACGCCCTTGGCATGGGCTTCTTTGCAGAGAACGAAGCCCGAACGCGGGCCGCGCAGTGTTTTATGCGAGGTGGACGTGACGAAGTCGGCGTGCGGTACCGGGCTGTTGTGAATTCCTGCCGCGACGAGGCCAGCGTAATGCGCCATGTCGACCATGAGCAGCGCCCCGACTTCCTTGGCGATCTCCGCGAACTTGGCGTGATCAATTTCCCGCGGGTAAGCGCTGGCACCGGCGACAATCAGTTTCGGGCGGTGTTCACGGGCCAGCGTGGCAACTTGATCGAAGTCGATGCGGTGATCGTCCTGACGCACGCCGTAATGCACGGGGCGATAAAGCTGACCGCTGAAGTTCAGGTTCATCCCGTGCGTGAGATGGCCGCCGTGCGCCAGATCCATCGCGAGAAACACGTCGCCCGGCTGCAGAATTGACATGTAGACCGACATGTTCGCCTGCGATCCGGCGTGTGGCTGAACGTTCGCATGTTCCGCGCCGAAAAGTTGCTTGGCCCGGTCCCGTGCGAGGTTCTCCACTTTGTCGACGAATTCGCAGCCGCCGTAATACCGCCGGCCGGGATAGCCCTCGGCGTACTTGTTCGTGAGGATCGTGCCAACGGCTTCGAGAACGGCGGCGCTGGTGTAATTTTCCGAAGCGATGAGTTCGAGACCGTCGCGTTGCCGCGTGCGTTCCTCTTGAATCGCGTGATGCAGGGCCGGATCAATGGCTGACAGCGCGGACGTGGTCACGAATCGTTCTCCAACCGACAGAGCGGCTTCCCTCAAAAACCATCGGTTAACACCGATGGGAACACCCTCGCGCGAGCGACCGCGCGGTCTGATATCATATCCAGAGTTCTAGTCTTCCCGCCATCGGACATCGTTGACGTGTCAGACGCAGTCGTAGATCCCGTTGTCGCATCTTCCCCCCTGCTCGCGGGTGAGCGGGTGACATTTACCGGTGTTCTCGCGTCGATGACGCATCGCCACGCCGGGGAACTGGTCGAGCAGCACGGCGGCGTGCCGGTGCAGCACGTCAGTCAGCAGACGACGCTCCTCGTCGTGGGCGAAGAAGGCTGGCCGCTGGAGGCCGACGGGCAGCCGTCGGTCAAATTGATTCAGGCACAGGCGATCCAGCAGAAGGGATTGCCGCTGCGGATTCTCAGCGAATCGGAGTGGTTGGCGGCCCTCGGTCTGGAAAGCCGTCGGCCGCATCAGTTGTATACACCGGCGACGCTGAGCCAGCTGCTCGGTTTGTCGGTGCATGAAATTCGCCGCTGGGAACGGATGGGGCTCATTCAGCCTGTCCGACGGGTGTTGCGGCTCCCGTACTTCGACTATGCCGAGGTGGTCGCCGCACGGCGGCTGGCGGATCTGATTGCGTCCGGTGCATCGGCCGAAGCCGTTGCCGCGTCGTTGAGCCGGCTGCAACAGATCATCCCCGGCATGGAGCGGCCGCTCGCGCAATTGCAGCTGCTCACCGAGGGCTCGCACGTCCTGTACCGCGATCCGGTCGGCTTATTGGAACCCGCAACGGGGCAACGTGTCTTCCAGTTTGATGAACTCGTCGCGCCGAACACCGACGCCGTTGCCGAACCGACGGACACGGTCCCCTTCACCGCCGTGCCGAAGGAAACGCTGTCGCATCCCCCGGACTACTGGTTCCGCGAAGGTTGCCGCTTGTCCGAAGAAGGCCATTTCGCTGCAGCGATCGAGGCGTACCGCCTGGCATTGATCGCGCGTCCGCACGACGCGGATTATCATTTCCACCTCGCCGACACGCTGTATCGGCAGGGGAATTTGCGCGGGGCAATCGAGCGGTACTTCGTTGCCGTCGAGAATGACCACGAGTTTCTGGAAGCGTGGACGCAGCTGGGGTGCACTCTTGCCGAGAGCGAAGATCTGGATGCCGCACGCGATGCGTTCCGCGTCGCGCTCGATCTGCATCCGGACTTCCCGGACGCTCATTTCCACCTGGCACAATTGCTGGAGCGCCTGGGGGACAGCCTCTCCGCACAACCGCACTGGCGGCGGTATCTGACCTTCGATCAGCGCGGTCCGTGGGCAGAACTCGCCCGCCAACGCCTGAATGAAACGTGAGCGGGACAGCGCTAGCGGTAGGGTGGGCTGTGCCCACCATGCTTGGCGATGACTATGTTCGCAGGGTGGTGGGCACAGCCCACCCTACTACATGAGCTGCACCGTAGCGCGCGCAAAAATCAATGCTCGTCGGTGTGGTACGCGCTGCCGACGTCGGCTTGCGGATCGTCGCTCCGGGAATCGTTGTACACGCTCCACGCGGTCACCGAGGCCATCAGCGTCAGCAGAATCACGAAGAAGAAGCAGAGCAGCTTGCCGATCGCCTGGCCGGCGACACGGTCTTCGTCGTCGAAGAACTGCAGTTCCTGCGGTTCGATTTTCATCGATTCGAGAGTGGCCGTGGCTTGCCGGGGGCCGTGATTCTCGAGGTCATGGTCGCTCATCACCGACGTTCCTGAAATTCGCTCGCGTGCCTGATTTCCGAAGCGACATTCTGAACAGGACGCGGTCTTCTGTCGAGTCCAACCCCGCCGTGTTCGACTCTCAAGAATGGGAATCTTCGTGGTTGACCGGGTGCGGTGAACCCTGCAGACTACTGCGGACTTCCGTTACCCGCCCTGCTCTGCGGATTCCCATCATGACGATTTCATTTTCGTGCCCGGAATGCGGGCGGAAGTACGACCTCAAAGACGAACTGGCGGGCAAAAAGATCAAATGCCGCGGCTGCGAGGCGGCGATCCGCGTCCCGGACACCGATGAAGTCGACGATCTCGATGATTTCGAGGAGCCGGAGGCGAACGAATCAGCGGGGAGTGCCGAGGATGATTTCCTGCAGGATCTCAACCGGAAGTCCGTGCGTCGCTCTGGTGATGTCGCGCCGGCAAAAAAGAAAACGGCGAAGGTTTCACGGTCAGGCGGCATGAGCACCGGTGCGAAATGGGCGCTGGGACTCGGAATCGGACTGGGTTTCGTGGCGCTGCTGTGCTGCGGTGTTCCCTCATTGGTCGGTTATTTCTTTTACCAACAGATTGCTGGGGCGGAAACCGCACCTGCGGGAATGAGCTTCGAGCAATGGCGGGCCAGCATTCCGACCAAACTCGAGCGTCATGGTCCTTCCCCGCAGGATTTCGAGCCGGAAACGCCGCCGGAGAACGTCACCGAAATCCTCTACCCCTCCGGCACATTGCAGTTGAAGGCCTGGGTCTACCGACCGCCGGGCGTGGAAGAACCGCGGCCGGCGCTCGTGTTTTTTCACGGCGGCTTTGCCTTCGGTGCGGGCGACTTTGAAGCATGCCAGCCGTTCATGGACGCCGGCTATGTCGTGATGGCTCCCATGCTGCGTGGCGAGAACGGCAATCCGGGCGAGTTCACGCTCTTTCATGGCGAAGTGAATGATGCCAAGGCTGCGTGTCAGTGGCTCGCACAACAGCCGTATGTCAACAACCAGCGGATTTACACGTTCGGACACAGTGTCGGCGGCGGCGTTTCCGCGGTGCTGTCGATGATGGACAACGTCCCCATCCGGCACGGCGGCAGCTCGGGCGGGCTCTATGATCATCTCACGTTTCTCGGCTGGACGTCCCAGGGAACCGTCCCGTTCGAGAACAATCCGCGCGAACGGTCGATCCGGCTACTCGTCGGCAACACGCAGCTGATGCAGCGGCCTCATTATGCGTACATCGGCACTGAAGACGACCCGTTTGATGACGTCGTCAAAAAGCTGCAGAAAGCCGGTGCGGAGAAACTTAAGGTAGAGACCGTTCCCGGCGACCACTTCACCAGCTTTGATGAGTCGCTCAAACGCTACCTGCAGATCACCCAGGCGGACCAGTGAGTTTCACAGTCCGGAGCGCAAGCGACGGCGTGGAGTAAGATGTCATTGCCCGGACGAGCGCGAACCGCTCGGTGAACCTGCGATCGGGACACCTTCGGGAAGCGGTCGGCCCGCGACGAGAAAATTTTCTGAGTGGCACAGCGCCCGCAGTTTGCCGTAGATGTCGAAGCTGTCGGGATACACCCAGAAGGTCATTGTCGTGTCCGCCGGCGCTTCGAGTAACGCTCCGTAAAACCGCGATCCCGGGGTGAGGGCCTGCTCAGCGGTTTCGGTCACCAGTTCCGGCTGCGGTTCGATTTCAAAATGCACGATGCTGATGCGGTACATCCCGGGACCGTTGCGCAGTTCATCAACCGCCGAAAGCGAATCGCGCTGCATGATGAACTTGAGCAGGAAACCATCGATCGGGCCAATCTGCGCGTGATGCTGCCGCGTCTTGGCCATGATGTCTTTCTTGCGTTCAACCTGATCTTTTAACCGTTCTTTGAACTTCTCCATCGGCACGATCGCGACCCGATTGTGCAGCAATTGGAAGTGCCGTTCCTCGCCAGAAATCACACGACTCATGGGCGTGATGCGATGCTCGATCTGACTTCCCGCGGCGGGTGGTTGCGCCTGTGATTCCCGCAGTTGACCCTGCAGTTGCGCGATCGTCTCGCGCAGCGAATCGAGCGCCGCGGTGGTGGCCGCCTGTTGTTGCTCGACGGCGACCGCTTCGGTGGCTTTCCGCTCGTACAAGCTCTTCGCGGTCTGTAGACGTTGCTCGAGGTTCTCCAGCGACTCGTGTGACTCCGTCAACTTTCGCTTAGCGGCACGGACCGTTTCATTGAGCGATCGAATTTCATCGTCGAGCGATTCCGCGGCGGCGACAAACTCCGCGGGTGGTTCCAGCGGTGGAAGCGGCTCGTCTTCGACTGGCAGCGGGATCGTCGGACGTTCGGCCGGAACTGCCTCGGGCGGGACTTCCACCATTAACGGTGGTGAGACTGATTCCGTCGGTATCGCAGGTTGTGGAGATGCCGCCTCATCCGGTAGCACGACTGGCAACTGGTTGGCACGCATGCCCGCCATCACCAGCAGGATGATCAGCACGCCGACGATGTTGCAGACCACGTCGAGAAACGAGTCCG
>DASRYX010000690.1:0-3893 GCA_035686985.1 Planctomycetaceae bacterium
GATTTCCGTTGCGTCCCCGTGATGCAGGGCTTCGGCACGCCCGTGGTCTTCGACGCCACGCATTCCGTACAGATTCCCGGTGGGGCGACTACGGGTGGCAACCGGGCGATGGTCCCGTTCCTCGCCCGTGCCGCAGTCGCCTGCGGGGTGGATGGCGTGTTCATGGAAACGCATCCGGACCCGGCCAAGGCGCTGAGCGATGGCCCGAATCAGGTGCCGTTGACGGAGTTGCCGCGATTGATCAGTCAACTTTGCCGGTTGCGAAGCTTGTTTCTGGAGTTCGCCGCGGAAGCCGCCACAAAATCCGCGTGAATTTCCGTTGCCGCCCTTCACGGAATGCCCGAACCGCGACGTAAGAGAGCCGATGCCGTATCATGACGGGCTCATTCTCATTCTCTCTTTCGTCGCAAAAGGTAGTGCGTTCATGATTCGAGGGGTTTCTCTCCAGTCATTGGTGGTCGTCGGCATCATTTCGGTGACACTCGTCGCCACCGGGTGCCGTAAAGCCAAAGTCGCCCCGAGCCCCGCCGGGGGGACTGCTGCACCGACCACCAACAAAGTCGCCGCCGAGGTCGAGGACCAGTTGAAGAGCGGTCTGTATCAACTGCAGCCCGAAAACCTCGGCATCGATTCGCGCGTGGAAGACGCGGTCTCGGTGTTGAACAACTGGTGGTCGGCCGTGAAGAGCGCGAACCTGGAGCCGACGGGGCTCACCCCCCCCGGCGATTCCCGAAACATTGCTCACTGCGCCGGCCCGTGAAGAACTGAATCGCGAACTGTTCGGCAACATGGATGGTTTGCACATCCGCAATGCGTACCTCGCAAAGCAGATCGGCGATCATGTCACCGCGAAGGCCGACAAGGAAATCGATCGCGTTTCCGCGATGTTCAACTGGGTCTGTCGCAACATGGAGCTCATTCCCGAGGATGAGACTTCGCCGCCGTTGCCGTTCTACGAACTGCTCATGATGGGCCGCGGCCGGACGTTTGATCGAGCCGTGGTCTTCGCCGAACTGCTGCGACAGTTCCGCATCGACACCGTGATTCTGCACCCGCAGGGAGCACTGGAAGCGGATACGCCGTGGATCATCGGCGTACTGCTCGATGGCCAGGTCTATCTGTTCGATGCACGCCTGGGCTTTCCGATCCCGCGCGGAGATGCACCGCCAACTGCCGCCAATCCGTCAGTGGCGACCTTGGAAGAGGTGCTCAAGAATCCGGGCTGGCTGACGGCGCTGGCCATGCGATCCGACCAACCGTATGAGCCCTCAGTCGAGCAATTGCAGACAGCGCAGGTGAGCGTGCTCCCTTCGGTGATGGCGTGGTCGCCGCGGATGTGGCGGATCGAGCAACTCTTGCCGGGTGATCGCCTCTGCGTGCTGTATGACCCGCCGGCGAAAATCGGGGATGCGCCGAGTCTGTTCGAGCGCGTGGAGGCCGCCTTCCCGGAGCAAGCCGCCAAAAAGCAAGTGCAGCTATATGCCGACCCGTTCTTGACCAACCCTCCTGATCAGACCGAACAGCAGGCGATTGGCCGCAGCATCCAGACCGCTCAGGCCACTCTCGCGGTCCCCTTCGTTTCCAACAAAGAGAGCGGAACGCCCGGCGGAAGTCCTCTGGTTCCATCACACCGACAGCGGAAGACCCGCATGACGCAACTACAGGGTCGGTATGCCGAGGCAATCGCGCAGTATGTGAGCATCCGACAGCTCGGAACGAGCTTGCCTCCGGAACCGGGGCTTGGACCGATTTACGCGCGGGCAGCGGAAGACGCGTTCTACTGGTCGTGCCTGTGCAAAGTCGATGCGGGCCAATACGACTCCGCGGCGACATCACTCGGCGATTACATCACACGCTACCGCCGCGGTGGACGCTGGCTCGCCGGTGCGCGGCAAGCCCTCGCCGATTGTCAGATCGCCCGGCAGCAATACCCGGAAGCGATCGAAACGCTCAAGCAAACCGTCGCCGATGACCCTGCCCGCGCCAGCACCGCGGTGCAGATCAAACGGCTGAGCGGGCTGACAATTGAACGCGATAAGTAAATTGTCGCCTGTTCGAGGCGGATCTTTATCAACGTTGATCGGGGATCAGCGTTAGAGGTTTACTCTGTTTGCAGATGCCGAATCAGATCATCTAAATTGCTCAGAGGAACCGCCTGAAACTGCTGTAATGCTGCTGGAACAGAAGTCATATCGATCCCGTCATATACCACCACAACTGGCAGCTCTAACGCGAATGCGGCACCAGCCTCATAAATCAGCCACTTGGATTGGACGGCTGAGGGCGTCAGCAAGAAGATCACCATCGATGAACGGGTGAGCCTGTTCCGTATTTCATCGACCCATTTCGTACCCGGTGTTACCTCTTCGGACTCGGATGCCAGAACATCGATACCGGACTGACTCAGCATCTTAGAAAGAAGTGCAGCTAACCCTCGATCAGCAGCCGAATGTGCAATCACAACTTTTGGAGGGGCTTCAACGCTAACTGTCATTCCCATGCCCCCGGCTTCCGAGTTCTAGCAAATACTGTTCAAAATCGTTCAGGTGAAAGCCCCGAGTCTCTTTGATGAGAATAGGGAAGTCAGCCGGAACCTGAACGCCGTAGAACAGCGGAATAATGCGTTTCGACAAGACTGCTGCCATAGCGACTTCCATCGTAATCCATTCTCGCCGGATTGAGTTGGGAGTCAACAGCACAATCACTTCTTGGCAACGGTGCATCGCCTGCATGATGGTGGCGGGGATGTTGTCCCCACCGGCGATATCCCGGTCATCACGGAAGAAATCGATTCGGGTGTTCAAATTGTTGATTCGTTCACAGATCCATTTTGCAATCCACTTGTCTTCCGTCGAATGGCTGATAAACACTTCATACGCTGGAGATAAAGCAGACGGAATGTGTCGCTCGTCTATTGCGGAACCTGGGGGTTCCGCTTTCATGCGCCGTTTGGCCATTGATTCGTCCCGTCTATTCCATCCAATCGCAAGAAGCAGTTATCCCACCAGTTCGGGGATCGGGTTGCCTTCGGCGAGGACCGGTAGCGGGCGTTTGGCTTGGTCGTAGAACACGTGATGGTGGTCGATGCCAAGCGTGTGGTACATCGTCGAGAGAACACACCCCGGCGTGTACGGCTTGCTGGTCGGATACTCGGCTTTGGAATCGGTGGTGCCGATTGCCTGCCCCATCTTCAGTCCGCCGCCGGCAAACAGCACGGACATCGCACCGGGCCAATGATCGCGGCCGCTAGTGCCGTTGATCCGCGGCGTGCGACCGAATTCGCCCATCGCCATGACGAGAACATCGTTCTCCAGCCCGCGGTCGTAGATGTCGCTCACGAGACCGTACACCGCCCGGTCAAACTTCGGCAGGAGGTTGTTCTTGAGCTGTGCGAAGTTATCGCCGTGGGTATCCCAGCCGCCACCGGCTTGAATCGTGATGTACGACACACCGGCTTCGACCAGCCGCCGCGCGAGCAGGCATGACTGGCCGAGATCATTGCGGCCGTATTTTTCGCGCAGCCGCGGGTCTTCCTTATGAATATCAAACGCCCGCAGCGCCTTTTCGTTGGTGACCATCTCGAAGGCATCGCGGTAGAACTGATCAAGCCCGCCGATGTCGCCTTTGGCATCGACTTCACGTTTCAGCGTGTCGACCTGACCAAGCAATTGCTGCCGGCGCTCAAGACGGTTCACATCGACGCGCCCCGGCAATCGCAGATTGCGGACCTGGAAGTTCTGATCATCGGGATTGCTGTCTGGCGCGAACGGATTGTACGCCGCTCCCAGATAGGCGGCTTTGCCGAGCCCGAGGCGGCCCGGCAGATTGACGTACGCCGGCAACCCCGGTTCGTTCGGTCCCTTCAGTTTGGCGACAACGGCACCGCATGCGGG
>DASRYX010000691.1:0-3240 GCA_035686985.1 Planctomycetaceae bacterium
GGGACCTCATCGGCGGCGAGGAGCGACGTGCCACGAAAGGCCCGCGGAGTAAACGTCTCGCGGAGCAGCAACATCGATCCCGTCAGCACGAGTGCGCAGCCGAGCGTTACCGCCGCGGTCCGCAAACTCGATGGCCCCCCGAACATGTCGTCTCCTCTCCCTGCTTCAACGCACTATGCCCGGTGCGGCAGTCTCCGCCAGGCGTCGCAGTCGCACCTGATCTGGTTCAATCCGGGTGACGCGGAAGCCGCGCCCGTCGAGTTGCACCTGCTCGCCCACCGTGACGGTCTGCCCGCCGATCAGCGCAATGGGCTTTGAGCTGGCGATCGAGGTGCCACGGACACAAAGAACCCCCGTGGACTGCAACGTCAGCACGATGTCGTCCGCGGCGGCTTGTTGTTCTACGGCGTGAGTGCGATGGATCCGCCGCGCGGCGGACACGATCGGCGACAGCCAGCTGAGCGACCCCAGCAGCAGCAGGCCGATCAGCCACGGTGAGGGTTTGGTCGCCGGGCGAGGTTCCCATCTGCCAATCATCGTGGCTCTCCGAGGGTGCAGGCTGCCGGACCGCCGACACAGTTTCTGCAATCGTTACCATCGGCACAGTCGATGATCGACCGTTGAAGGAATTCCGGAGACCGGCAGAATTCGCCGGAGAAGTCTGCGACCAAAAACAAAGACGCCTCGGCTGCAGCGAGCAACCGAGGCGTCGGATCCGCATCGGAGGACCGCCGTCTCCACGGTGGTCCATCGGTATTTACAGAGCGCGGCAAGGTCCCCTCGAAGCTCCCAGCTCCTCCTTGCCGCGCTCAACTCTCTTCCATGGCAAGCCACGGTCGAGGCAGTCGGTGTCGTCGTTGTCGCGTCCCCGTCTGGCGGAGACACAGCAAACATAGGTCAGGTCCGCCGGAGGTCAAATGCAGTCTGATCTCATTCCGGGATTTCGACAGAAACCGTGGTTTCTGTTGCCGTTTCGCCTCATTTACCAAGAAGTTAGACTGAACGCATGAGCGACGTGAAGTGTTTCACCGTAGAGTCGGAGCAAGATGGTCAGACCCTGCTGGCCCTGCTCCGAACCGAGTATCCGGGGTTGTCGTGGAATGCCTGTCGGAAGTTCCTGACCGGCCGGCGGGTCGCAGTGAATCGAGTCGTCTGTGTTCATGAAGCGCGACGGATGCACCCCGGCGATGAGGTCCGCGTCGAAGCCAATGAGATTCGTCCTTCGTCGACGGCGGGGCCATTGCTTTTCCACTATGTCGACGAACACCTCGTCGTGGTCGACAAGCCCGCGGGGATCGTCTGCACACGTCGGCCCGAGGAGTTGCACTGGCCGGACCAGAAGAAACGTCTCGCGCCGACGCTCGATGAACTCGTGGTGGATCGACTCCATCCGGCTTCTTCGAAGAAGCGCACGGTGCGTCCTCGCGCTCCCGAACTGCAGCGCGTGCAGCGGCTGGATCGTGAGACCAGCGGTGTGATGGTATTTGCTCGCACGGTCGCGGCAGCGAGCGGGCTGATCGAACAGTTCTCCGAGCATCGTGCGGAACGGCTCTATCACGCGCTGGTCCACGGCCGTCTGATTGCAGGAACCATCCGATCGCATCTAGTGCGGGATCGCGGTGACGGGCGGCGAGGTTCCAGCCCGGATGGCCGGCACGGTGTCCCGGCGGTGACGCATGTGCGGCCGCTGGAAGAGCGTGCCGGGGTTTCGCGCGTCGAGTGCCGACTGGAAACCGGCCGAACGCATCAGATCCGGACTCATCTCTCCGAGCAGGGCAACGCCGTGTGCGGTGACCGGCAGTACGGCGTTGACGACGACGCCCCGCGGATGGCCCTGCACGCGATATTTCTGGCGTTTGTGCACCCCGTGACGCAACAGCGAATGGAATTCACGTCGCCGTGGCCGAAGGACCTCGCGACGTGGTGGAATTCGCTGGGGTAACTCTCTGACGTAGGGTCCGCTGTGCGGACCGCATTCTCCATGCGATGAACGGTCCGCACAGCGGACCCTACAAGAGAATACGCATGGACTGATCTTACTGCGGGCGAGGAGTGCCGGTGAGCTCAGACGTTTGCGCGGCTGTCGGATTCGGAACGTCGTTGCTGGCGGTGGTCTGCTGGTTTACGCCGAAGAGCCACACGCCGATCATGATCACGACCGCAGTTCCCAACGTGAGCAGGCCGATCGCCAACGTTTTTTCCCAGTCCCACGGTTTGCGGACGGCAACAACCGGCATCGCCTGGCTGTGACGCGGCGCCGGACGGCGATGTGAATCCGTCCCGGTCCGCGAGGGACCGGCGGCCTTCACCGAATCGCGTGCGGGTTTGGGAACCACGGGCTCCGGTCGCATCGGCTCCGGGGAAGTGGCGACGTCAACAGCCGGACGCGGCGGAGCGACCACCCGTGGTTGCTCTTCAGTCGAGGCGAGCTGCGGTGACGCAAACGCCACGGGAGCCGGTTCAGGAGCAGCAGTCGGCGGGGCACTGGAAGCCGCAGCAACCGGCCGGGCAATCGCTTCCATCCCCGCAAACTTGGCCACGAGCGCTGGGTGCGTTTCCCGCCACACATTGCCGCCATGCTGAACGAGCCAGCGGCCGAGGACATCGGCGACTTCACCCGCGGTCTGATACCGTTCGCCAGCCTTCTTGGCCATCATCTTTTCAATGATCGCCAGCAAGTCTTCCGGTGCATCAGGACGATCGTACTTGATCGACGGCGGCCGGCGCGTCTGATGGGCCAGCAGCCGCTGCACGAGCGACCCATCCGTAAACGGCGGATGACCGGTCAAAGCGTAATACAGCGTGCAACCGAGGCTGTAGATATCGGCTCGCAAATCGACCTTGTGGCTGTCGATGGCTTGCTCCGGGGCGAGGAAATCGGCAGTCCCCAGCACTTTTTCATCGTGTTTGATGGTCAATGATTCTTCGTCGGACGCATTGAAAAACCGAGCGAGTCCGAGATCGAGCAGCTTCACGGAACCGGCTTCATCGATGAGCAAGTTCTCCGGCTTGATATCGCGGTGAACCAACCCCGCTTCGTGCGCGTGCTGCAGGCCGTCGGCTCCCTGGCGGATGTAGTCGACCGCAGCGATGTATTCAAGCGGTCCCTGTTCCTGCACCATCTTGCCGAGATTCTTCCCGCAGACGTATTCCATCACCAGGAAGTGAATCTCGGCTCCCCCTTCGATCTGCTTGTCGACATCGAAGGCTTTCACAATGTTGGGATGATTGAGCGATGCC
>DASRYX010000692.1:0-3542 GCA_035686985.1 Planctomycetaceae bacterium
GGGGCCGACGCCGAACAATCCAGCGGAGTTGCTGTCTTCAGGCCGATTCTCGCGGATGTTGAAAGACGCCAGGGATGAGTACGATCTCGTGCTTGTTGATTCGCCCCCGATCTTGGCCGTGAGCGATCCCTGCGTGATTGCCCGGGAAACCGAGCGCGTGCTGCTGGTCGTGCGACTCGGCAAGAGCAGCCTCAGCTCGATGGCACAGGCGCGAGAACTCGTGAAAACGCACGGCATCAAGGTGCTCGGCGTCGTGGCGAACGACCTGTCGACGGAATCCGACGCCGACTACGCCAACCGCGGCCACTACTACCGTGAATACTCCGCCGACTCGGTCGAATCCAAACGTGAGCCGGAGCTGGTTTCGTAGGGTCCGCTGTGCGGACCGATTGAGACAATTTCAACACATGATGGTCCGCACAGCGGACCCTACATGTTGGTCGTTCCGCGGTAGGTTCGCAGCAGCGCCTTGATCTGTTCGAGCGAATCAGCTTCGGCGATCGGTTTATCCGTTCGCCAGCGCAGGATCCGTGGGAACCGGACCGCGATGCCGGACTTGTGACGTGTCGATGCCTGAATGCCTTCAAACCCGAGCTCGAACACGAGCTCGGGTTTGACCGTGCGCACGGGTCCGAACCGCTCAATGGTGTTCGCCCGCACGAACGCATCAACTTCGCGGATCTCCGCATCGGTGAGGCCGCTGTACGCCTTGGCGATCGTCACCAGCCGACCGTCGTCCCAGACGCCGAACGTGTAGTCGGTAAAAAGCCCGCTCCGTTTGCCGTGCCCCGGTTGTGCGGCGGTGAGAATCGCATCCACCGTGAACGGCTTGATCTTCCATTTCCACCAGTCACCGCGCACCCGGCCGACACGATACGGAGCCGCACGCCGTTTCAGCATCAACCCTTCGACGCCGCGTTCCCGGCTCGACTGCTGCTCGACGACCAGTGTGTCCCAGTTATCAAATGCCAGCTGTGGTGAAAGCAGCAGGTGCGGGTCCGCGGCTTCGGTGACCAGACGCTCGAGATGTTCGCGGCGCACCGCCAGCGGTTGTTCCCGAAGATCGGTCCCATTCGCTTCCACGAGATCGTACGCCATCAGCACGACGGGGATGTCCTGCAGCAGTTTCTTCGACAGCGTCTTGCGGCCGATGCGTTTCTGCAATTCGCCGAAGGGGAGCACGCGGCCGTCTTTCCACGGCAGGATCTCGCCGTCCATCACGACGCCGTCGGGCAAACGATCAGCGACAGCCTTCAGCTCCGGATAACGATCGGTGACGAGTTCTTCGCCCCGCGACCAGACGTAGGATTGCCCGCCGCGTCGCACGACCTGAGCCCGAATGCCGTCCCATTTCCACTCCGCCTGCCACTCGTGCCCCGGCCCCAAATCCGCCGGTTCCCCGTCCAGCGGGTGCGCGAGGAAGAACGGATACGGACGACTGAGGTCGGCGTCACTCGTGTCGGACGCCAGCAACGCCGCATAGAACGCCGGCGTCGGCTCCCACGTTCCCATCAGGCGGTGCGCAATCACATCGGTGGCCAATCCCGACACCTGCGACAGCGCGCGGACCACCAGCAGTTGCGACACGCCCACGCGGAACTCCCCGGTGATTAATTTGTTCCACACGAAGCGCTGGCGGGTGTCGAGATACATCCACGCCGCGATCACTGCCTCGCGCTGTTGTTGTTCATCAAGACTACGCAACGGCAGCAGACGATTTTCGACCCAATCGGCCAATGATTGGTCCGATCCTTGTCCGGCGTCCGGTAACAGCAGCGCGACTGTTTCCGCAAGATCACCGACGTGGTCGTAACTTTCGTCGAACAGCCATTCCGGGACGCCACCCAATTCCTGCGACCATTGCCGCAGCCGCCGCGTCGGCACCGCCTGCTTCGGCTTGCGTCCGCTCAGGAAGTAGATTCCCCACGCGGCATTGGCGGGCGGGGCGGTGCGGAAGTAGTTAGCCATCGCCGCGACTTTCTGAGCCGTCGCAGTCGTTTCATCCAGAGTGGCGTAGAGTTCAGCGAAGAGTTTCACGCCTCTTCCTCCGTCGCTTCGGTGTTGCGTTCGTCATCGCCGAAACGAGTCGCGATGACACCGCCATCCAGGCCTTGCTCGCGACACCAGCGGGCGACCACGCTCGCAAAGCCGTGGGTTGCCAGGACGCGGGATGCCCCCGTGTTCTTGATCACTGAGAGAAGGCCCGGCCAATCCGCGTGGTCAGACAACACGAACCCACGATCCACCACGCTCCGACGTCGTGCGCCGCGTACCTGCATCCATCCCGACGCAATCGCATCCGAATACGGCTCGAACTTCCGCAGCCATCCGGGACTCGCGGCCCAGCTCGGGGCGATGACCAATCCGCCGGTCCACGGTTTCTCCTTGCCGCGTGGAACGGTAACTTCGCTGACCGGTCGCGTCACAGGCAGAGCGACACCCCCGTCACGGTACGCCCGGTTAATCCGCTCCGTAGACCCGTGCGTGAAGATCGGGCCGATACTCGCATCCACCCCCGCGAGCAAACGCTGCGACTTACCCAGCGCGTACGCAAACAAAACACTCGTCTTGTCGGCGGCCTGATTCGATCGCCACCAGTCGTTGACGCGCGCAAACAGTTCAGCCGGCGGTTCCCAACGGTAGATCGGCAGGCCAAACGTCGACTCCGTGATCAGGGTATCACAACGGACACATTCGAACGGCGTGCACGTCGGGTCATCGGCGACTTTGTAGTCCCCTGTCACAACCCAGACTTCGCCGCGATGTTCAATCCGCACTTGCGCTGCACCGAGGATATGGCCGGCTGGATGCAGCGAGACACGAACGCCGTTGCAATCGAGCGCCTCGCCAAATTCCGCGGTCGCAATCGCGGCTTCAGTTCCGATGCGGGCATGCAGGATCGGCAGGCCCTCGCGCGCGGTCACGTAACGCTGGCATCCGGACCGAAGGTGATCGCCGTGTCCGTGGGTAATCACCGCGCGCGGCACGGGGTGCCAAGGGTCGATGTAGAAATCGCCCTGCGGACAGAACAACCCCGCTTCTGTCAATGTTATCAGCGGCTCACGCATGACAGATCACCCCGTGAGCACCGCTTAAGTGCAACAACGGTGCCGAGAGACTCATGCGGCAAACTCAAGCGTGTTCACGATCTGAGACGCGGGGAAACCGCCAGAACGCACGATTTTCGGCCAGCGTCACGGCGTGATCGGAATCATTTGCGATCGGACAACGCCCCGGCTGCGATCACGCCTTCGCTGAGCGTGGCACAGTGCGCCAGAAACCGCGCATCGGCGTCAGGCAGCACTTTTCGCAGTCGATCGGACAAGCGCCCTGGTCGCGCCGTGGTCCGCAGTTCGCGCAGATAGTCAACCAGTACGCCCCGGCTGTCGAGGCTGTCCTCAAGCATGAAGTGGACCCACGCCCACGACTCGAAGTAGTCCGGCTTCTGCATCTGCCCGACTGTTTCGAGCGTCTCCAATCGATCGAGATCCGGACGCCAACCGTCCTGCAGCGCGGTCCGCATGCGAGACACGTAATCCCGG